>JAQYPT010000049.1 GCA_028726625.1 Prevotellaceae bacterium
TAGAACCGCCGCCAGAAAAATATTCACTTAACACTTGCAGCTTGAACGCATCACTAAACTCTCTTCTTTTACTTGATTTCGTCATGTTTTTTTACTTTTTTTGAGTTTGATTATGTGTCAAGCTATTTCAGTATAAGACACATTTATTATCAATGTATTACAACGACAAACAACAGCAGAAATCGACCTTGCCAACAAGGCAAGCCATTAGATGGCCTGAAAGCCTTTAATGCTGTTGGTCTTCAGAATATCCCTCAGGCTCAACTCGCCATCCGAGGCGTGTGCGGCACTGTTAAAAGCATCTTCCTCGTCGGCTGATGGGCAGTAGTTGAACCATTTGTCGTGCAGTACGCCACACCCCCAACCCAAGAGGGCAATAGCTATAAACACCAGTAATGCTATGATTTCCATACCTTAAATATTTATATTGTACCTTGCAAAAATAGGAAATAAAGATGAATCAGCCATGGATTCTGTAGAAAACATTCGACACAGCCGCCATTTCACCCGCACATACATCAAGCTGACCATCCACCCAAGAAGACGCACCCAGAGGAAGCGACAGCATGGCGAGGCATGCGTTTCCTCGCGATATCATGTCGGTAAAAAGGGCATGTTTTACCATCGTTGTCACACATTGAAGCACAGAATGAACATCATCCTACAACTTTTTTTTGAAAATTACGTTTTACGCAATGCATTGAAAACAGGAAGAAGAATGTCAAATCGTCACCAATGTGCAGCAAATAAAAATAAAGGTGAATAAATATGACACTTGTCATTGACGAATTGTGCGACTGCCGAAAACAACATGGCACATGTTGCGTGATTTTTTTCCTTGTTTTTTTGTTTCTTTTGGCGAGAATTGATATATTTGCAGCCGTTAACAACCTACTACAATCTACAACCTAACCGCCACCAGCCCTTGAAAAGTGCGAATGCAAACCACTATTGGCAACTGACAAGGGCAAGTATGCGGGTACATGAGCAGCACGAGTGAACAAGACTATATTACTAACCTAATTCAATAAATATGAAAAGACGATTATTCTTGATGATGTCGTTCCTTCTCTTCATGATAGGAACTGCATTTGCACAAACTGATGTGTCAGGAACCATTATTTCAAAAGAGGATGGACAACCCGTTGTGGGTGCTACCATTCAAGTTGTTGGTTCTGGCACAGGAGCTATCTCGGACATTGACGGTAAGTTTAAGCTAACCTTGCCACAAGGCAAACGAACACTGCGCATTACCTATGTAGGCATGGAGCCGCTGGACGTAACAGCCAAGAGCAACATGCGAATAGTGATGGAGCCAGTGCAAAAAAGCATTGACGAGGTGATTGTTGTAGCCTATGGTACAGCCAAGAAATCAGCCTTTACCGGTTCGGCAGGCGTACTGAAAGAAGATGAAATTTCTAAGGTACAAGTAACCAACCCTGTAGACGCATTACGCGGAAAGGTATCTGGTGTACAGATGACCAGACAGTCAGGACAGCCAGGAGGATCTTCTCCTGCTATCCGCATCAGGGGTATCAGCTCCATCAACTCGGGCAACGCACCATTAATTATTCTCGACGGTGTGCCATTTGACGGCGACATGAACTCTCTCAACCCCGCCGATATCGAAAGTGAAACGGTGCTGAAAGACGCTGCCTCAGCTGCTTTGTATGGTGCACGTGGTGCCAACGGTGTGATTATTATCACCACCAAGAACGGACGCAAAGACCATGCTTCCATCACATTTGATGCCAAATGGGGGTCAAACAGCCGAATGCTGCCCGACTATGAATATATCAACCACCCTGCCGCATATTACGAAATGTGGTACAAAGGCTTGTACAACTACGCCATTGACAAACGCCAATCCTCTCCTTTGGAAGCCTACAGATTTGCCAATGAGAACTTAACCTCGGACACCAGCTTTGGCCTTGGATATAATGTTTATAACGTCCCCGCCAATGAATATTTGATTGGCAAGAACGGAAAGTTGAACCCTAACGCTACGTTGGGCAACGTAATCACGGCTCCCAACGGTACCAAATACATGCTCTATCCAGACAACTGGATTGACGCAATCTACAAGAACAGTATGCGTCAGGAATACAACTTGTCTGCAAACGGCAGCACAGAGAAATCAACCTTTTTTGGTTCGGCAAACTATCTGAAATATGATGGTATCTCTCCCAACTCTGATTACACCCGTTTCTCTGGACGTATGAAAGCTGATTATCAAATAAAACCTTGGTTGAAACTCGGTGGAAACTTCAGCTACTCGCACTACAAGAGCAACTCGTTGAGAGACGGAGGTAACAGCGGTGCGCCTGATAACGTATTCGCCATGGCTACCATTGCCCCTATCTACCCGCTCTATCTTCGTGATGAAAATGGCAACATCATGACCTTCGCTAATGGAGGAATCCCCGCATACGACTATGGTGACGGTCAAACATTAGGCATACCAAGAGCTTTCTTGCCCAACGCAAATGGTCTTTCAGACAACTTGCTGAATCAAAACGGCGAAGAGGGCAACTCGTTCAGCGCCATTGGCTCTGCTGAAATACGCTTCCTCAAAGATTTCAAGTTCACCACAACCAACAGTGTGTTTGTGGATGAATACAGAGGAATCACCACGCATAACCCTTGGCTGGGTCACTATGCTGCTCAAAAGGGTGCTGTAAAACGCTCACACGATAGAACATGGAGCTACAACTACCAGCAGTTGCTCAACTGGCATCACGAGTATGGCGCACATGAGGTTGAGGCCATGCTGGGACATGAATATTACCGTACACGTGGTTACAACATATTTGGCGAACGCCAAAAAACCTTCTCAAACGAAAGTAGCGAGATGAACCAAGCTATCTTAGTTATTGACACGGGTTCTTCTATGGGCGACTACAACACTGAAGGATGGTTCGGTCGTGTTCAGTACAACTATGACCAACGTTATTTTGGTTCGATGTCCTATCGTCGCGACGCCTCCTCTCGCTTCCATCCCGACCATCGTTGGGGTAACTTCTGGTCTTTGGGTGGTGCCTGGTTGGTAAGCAAAGAGTCTTGGATGAAGACTAATTGGATTAACGAATTAAAACTGAAGGCATCGTACGGAGAGCAAGGAAACGATCGAATCGGTAACTTCCGATATACTTATATGTACAACATTGTGAATTCTAACGGTGAAGTTGCCATTACACCAGCAACGGTAGGAAACGAGGATATCACTTGGGAGAAAGGTGGAAACTTCAACACCGGTATTGATTTCACGCTCTTCGGCAGCAGATTAAGTGGTTCTTTGGAATACTTCTACCGTACCACAACAGATATGTTGGCATGGTACACACTGCCTGGAACGACAGGTTACACTGGCTATTACAAAAACATTGGTAACATGGCCAACAGCGGAGTTGAGATAGAACTCAACGGAGACCTCATCCGAACCAAAGATTTCACATGGTCGGCACACCTGAACTTTACAACTTACAAAAACCGTATCACCAAGCTGGCTAAAGAAAGCAAGAATGCTGTAGTAGACGGTGTTGAAGGTTATATGTCTGGTGGTTACTTCTATGGCGAGGATCAACCCCTCAACGTATTCCGTATGTATCGCTATGCTGGTGTTGACCATAAAACGGGTGAAGCCTTGTATTACAAGAACGTTTACGAGACCGATGCCAATGGCAAGCGTGTGTTGGACAGCAAGGGACAACCCATTGTGAAAGAGTTAACCACCGTAAAGACAACAGGCGAGGCTGACTATTACCTCTGTGGCACCTCACTGCCAGATGGTTATGGTGGGTTTGGAACATCCTTTAACTTCAAAGGCTTTGATTTCTCTATTGACTTTGCTTATCAAATTGGCGGTCAGTACTACGATGGCACCTATGCCAGCGCCATGTCGCTCAGCCGTGGATACGCTTTCCACGTAGACATGTTAAATGCTTGGTCGCCAGAAAACACCGAATCGAACATTCCACGCATCCAGAGCAATGACGAGTTCTCGACAGCTTACAGCGATCGCTTTTTGATTAACGCATCAAGTCTGTCACTGCAAAACATCACCCTAGGATACACACTTCCAGCAAAGTTAACCACTTCATGGGGTTTGGAAAAGATACGCATTTATGGTGTTGCCGACAATGTATGGCTGTGGTCGAAACGCCAAGGCATGGACCCAAGACAAAGCATTGACGGAACTGGTAACAATGTGAACTATTCACCCATTCGTACCATTACAGGTGGTATATCGATCACATTCTAACTTAAATAAATAAGAAGATGAAACTAACAAATATAATCACAAAAGCATTTGTGGGCTCGTTAATATGTTCTTCGCTGCTCACAAGCTGTATAGATGAGACCTTCCCAACGTCTCAAGCTACAAAAGACCAAGTTGGCAAATCACCCACGGCAACCGAGGCGATGGTTAACGCCATCCCTGCTTATGCCAAAGCTGTATGGTGGTCATGGGACATTTCATACAGTTGGGGGTTGGGAGCCATGATGCACATCCGTGACGTCATGACCGAAGATTTGGCCACCGTGGACAATGAGTTCGATTGGTTTTGGCCGTGGGCAAACTGTACTGGCATCGGTCAAGACCGCCTCGCAACGCAATTCCTGTTGCAATATCCCTACAAGTATATATTGAACACGAACAATATCATCGGAACCATCGACCCCAAAAACGCTACTGATGAGCAAAAAGGATATTTAGGCGTGGCGCAAGCCAACCGGGCCATGATGTATTTGGATATCGCTCGTATGTTCGAGTTTTTGCCCAACAAGGTGACCAGCAACATCAACGCAGATGGGAATGACGTTACCGGGTTAACCGTTCCTATCATTAAACCCAACATGAGCAACGACTCCGCACGTGTGAATCCGCGTGCTACAAAGGAAAAGATGACTGCATTCATTCTTGAAGACTTGAAAAATGCAGAGCAAAACATCATTCATTTGAAGGACACCCGTGGGCAAACGCTTCCCGATTTGTCTGTTGTCTATGGTTTGGAGGCACGCCTCTATCTTTGGATGGGCGACTATGCCAATGCTGAAAAAGCAGCTCGAAACGCTATTAACAACGCAAGCGTACAACCCATGACAGAAAAAGATTGCCTTGATTCAAAAACGGGTTTCAACCAAGCTAGCAAATGGATGTGGGCCGTTCAATACACCAAGGATGACAAAACGGTTAAAGACGGATGGTTGAATTGGACATCATGGAAGAGCAACGAGATTAAATACGGATACCTTCAAAATCCATGTAAGCAAATGATTGGAAAGAGCGTTTATGACAGAATCAGTGATACCGACTTCAGAAAACTGATGTGGAAAGCTCCTGACAACTCTCCATTGGCTGCCAAGAATGTCTATGTTGACAATCAGTTTAAATCTATTCTTCCCACATACGCTTCCTTAAAATGGAGACCTGGAAATGGCCGTTTTGATGACATGATTATTGGCGAGTCTACCGCATACCCACTCATGCGCGTTGAGGAAATGTATTTTATCGAAGCAGAGGCAGCCGCACATCAGGATGTGGCAAGAGGAAAGAAGCTCGTAGAAGACTTCATGCGCAAGTATCGTGATAAGCAATATTCGGCCACAGCATCCACGAAAGACGCTTTGGTAGAGGAAATTGTTTTCCAAAAGAGAGTTGAGCTTTGGGGCGAGGGACAAACATTCTTCGATGTAAAGCGTTTGAACTACTCTGTTAAGCGTGGCTATCCCGGCACAAACTTCTATGAGAGATGCAGATACAATACCGACGGTCGTCCAGCATGGATGAACATCGTGTTTGTAGATCAAGAGCAAATCAACAATAAAGCACTTGTAGGCTGGAACAACCCTGACCCATCCAACAAATACACGCCATGGGTGAAGTAATTAATATAGTAACATCATATCATTAGAAATTATGAAAAAGACATATCAAACCTTGAAGGCTATTCTACTGTTTGTGAGCGTAGCACTTCTCGCTTCTTGCGTAGAGGAGTACGAGTATGAGCCTGCCACAGCTGATAGTAGCGTTGCCACACAAAAAGCATATATCCTCACTGCGAATACAGTTGTAGACTTGGAAAACAGCGAGCCACAAAAACTTGAGCTGACGGTGGGACGTCCTGACGGTTCTGCAGCCGCTGCCATTCATTTAATAACCAACAACAGCAAATTCAAAGTACCTCAAAGTGTGGAGTTTAAAGCAGGGGAAAAGACAAAGAAGATTAACGTCAACTTTGACATGCAACCCGCAAGCACAGAGAAAGTAAATATCAAGGTGGATGATGCACAAGCTTACGATTATGGTAACACCGAGCTTGACATCACCGTGAACAGATACATCCTGCACCACGCCAATTGGGACAGCTGGTATTATGGATGGATGTTTAAGAATATCGATGTCATGGAATTTCCTAAGGGAACTTACACCATAAAAGGTCTACATGCAAAGGCCGAATGGATTGACAGCGACATGGGAACCATTACTTTCTGGAAAGATAGTAAAAACGTACTTCACATGAAACCCCAATACATCCATACGCAGAAATGGAACAACGATGGCATGAAAGATTACTGGATTGTTGGTTTATATGGTGATAGCGAGCAGCTTTGGAAGAAGGCAGACATTGACGCTTTGACCAAAGACGAATGTGGCAAATACCATCCAGATGATGACACCTTTGAGTTGTGGCTTCACTGGTACTCGCCTGATTGGGGATGGTGGACCAACAATGAGAATCCAGAATGGATTGCGCTTTTGGACTAAAAAAATGAGCGAACAATAAAAAGATAACACGCACTGTGTTGCCATCAATTGCAACCCAATGGGCGGTGGGAGAACTCTTGCCAATGCCCATTGGGTTTTTCTATCAACTGTAACAAATATGTATATAATGAGATTCAGATTATTTACTACTTTTTTCCTTACCTTGCTGCTTAGTCTTTCGTCATCGGCAAAACCTCGCACCATAGCACAACTCAAGGCCATCGCTACTCGAGAACTTTCTGTATCTACGACTATCGAAGATACGAGAGCCACAAATACCGGCAGCATGGCTACGCTTCAGCAACTGTCTGACTTGACCGTGATTGGCAACAGCCATGTGGGTTTCGTGGTATTGGCAAACGATGACGCCATTGAAGCCGTTGTCGGTGTATCAAACAAGCCATATACTAACGATACAAACATCAACCCCGCCTTTCAATGGTATTTACGGGCAGCCAACGCTGCTATTGCCAATCGCATAGCCAGCGGACATGGCTACAGTGGCGCCATCGCACCATCGGCACCCCTACCCGACCATGTAGACCCACTCATAGAAACCAGATGGAAACAAGAAGCGCCCTTCAACAACGATGTGCAAAAGGATGAGAACGGCAAACCCTATCTTGTGGGATGCGTGGCCATCACCATGACGCAGATTATGCGCTATTACAAATACCCCGCAGTGGGCAAAGGGTCGAACAGCTATTCGATGAACGGTGAGACGCTTTCCGCCGACTTTTCCGCATCCCCTTATCAGTGGGACAAGATGCTGCCTATCTATGAAAAAGGAAAATACACTGACGAAGAGGCCAAAGCTGTGTCAGAGTTGATGCGACAGGTGGGCATTTCCGTCAATATGGATTATAAACCAGGCTTCAGTTCCTCATACACCATGTCAGCACAAAACGCATTGATCAACTATTTCGGCTACAATCCCGACATGAACCGCTACACCCGCAACTACTATTCGGAACAAGAATGGATGGACATGGTGTATAAGGAATTGTCTGAGCAACGGCCCATTTACTATTCGGGCAACGACTCGAAATGGGAAAACGGTCACGCTTTTGTAATCGATGGATATAACGCAGAAGGCAAAGTACATGTCAACTGGGGCTGGGGAGGTTATCAAGACGGCTTCTTCGACATCGGCATCTTGACACCGAAGAATAGCGGTGACTACAGTTACTTTCAAGACATGATTGTTGGTGTTCAGCCCGAGCAGCAAGGAGCGTGGATGAGTCACCTCACATTAAACTATGGCAATGAGCTAACAATAGAAAAGTTTGCTAAAAGATCCATTTCCGTGGCTGAAATCCAATTGTGGAACGTGAGTAGCTCCACGCTTAATGGCATTTTCCAACTTGTTATCGAGGGAAATGGCATCCAGCGCGATTTGGTCTCAATTGACTACACGGCAAAAGACAGCTACTGGAAATCATACTCATGGCAAAACCTTAGACTCCCTACCGACCTTCCCGATGGCGATTATCAAATCTACCCACGGTTCAAAGACGATCGGGATGCTGATTGGCAAATAGTAAGGGCAGAATACGGCAAGAAGAACAGTGTAATAATTCATGTTACCAATGGCACCTTCACCGTCAAGGGCAACCGCACCAATTACGACTGGGTAACAGCCATCGAGGCACCTACGGTCAGCGATGCCGAAGCACCCATTAGCGTGTACGATTTGCAAGGTCACAAGCTATTACAACTCCCAGCAGCCGCTTTCTCTGTAAACCAACTGCCCTCGCATGGCATCTACATTGTCAAACAAGGTAAAAAAACAATGAAGATAGTGAGGTAGGAATCATTTTTCCTCATGACTTCGTCATTGCGTCACCCGGCTCGATTCAATCGCACACGGCCTCTAGTGGTGTACGATGCGAATGTTGATCGAGATGACGACGGGCTGAAAGCCCAAAACATATTAGCCCAGGGCATCTGCCCTGGGCTAACGTGTTTACAGCTCCACCTATCCAGTTGGAAGTGCTTCTGGAATTACAGCCCCAGTCCTTTTCGGATTTTTCCTCTGG
This sequence comes from Prevotellaceae bacterium, assembly GCA_028726625.1. Lineage (GTDB taxonomy): Bacteria > Bacteroidota > Bacteroidia > Bacteroidales > Bacteroidaceae > Prevotella. The sequence continues at coordinate 8,809 of JAQYPT010000049.1, forward strand.
CCTGGTTTACTTTCTTGTTGGCTTCCTCTGCACTTTTGTCAAGGGCCTTATCTGCTTTGTCCTTGGCCTCGTTCATTTTGGCATTGGCCTTGTCAGTTGCTTTCGTGGCTTCCTGCTTGGCCTTATCAATAGCCTTGTTGGTTTCAAGTTCAGCCTCTTTCATCATTTCCTCCGCATTGTTTTTCACGGCTTCCTCAGCCTGTTCGGCTGTTGCCTCAGCTGTTGTAGGAAGGTTCTGAATGCCCGATACAAGCGCAGCAATAGTGGCATTGTTAGCTGTGGCAGCCTTGATTTTCTCTGCATTGTCGTTCAAAAACTGCTGAATCTTGGCGGCATAGGCCTTGGCCGTGTCCAGCTTGCCAGAAGCCACCAGCTCAGCATACTTGTTTTGCAGCGATGTCAGGGTTGCCTGAATGGCATCCGTGTTGTTCTGTGCCAACTGTACGTCAAGTTCTGACGTCAGAGAGTCGGCGGTTGCGTCCGCACTTTCATCCATCACAATCGTAGTGTCTGCCTGATTGTCGTTAGGTGATGTCTTCTTGTTTTCGCAGCCCGTAAATATAAACGCTATGGCTGCCATTGCCATCAAAAATACTTTCTTCATCTTAAATAATTGTTTGGTTAGTCAAATTTATTGTTGGTAAATATAGTATTTTTCGCAACATGCTGTGCTGCTTGTTGGGAATTATTAACAGAAACTTTGGATTTGGTAACTATCAACGACACCTTATCACTATCTTTTATATTCCGCAAGATGCTCCCCAAAAATTCTTGGAAAAAGCGGTGTGAATTCTTATTAGTGGGTAAAGCCTCAAACCTGTAGGTTTTAATTTACTACATCACCTTGTATTATAGGCACCGTCATAGGTAAGCCGCGGTTACTTGTATAGTTATAAGTTCCAATCCTCTGAGGATTTTTTATAGTAATCACTTGGTCAGTATAAAAATCCTTGCCAGTAAGCACAACCGTATTACCAAGATACAAGTCTGATTGTTTATCGGAAAGTTCATCAGCTAACGCAGCATCTTCTCCAATAACTTGAAACACTTTGAAAGACGTTTCGTTTTTGTTTTCATAACTCACAGGTTTCTCAATATACTGTATAGCTTCGTCTTTACTTTCCTTTTGAATAAAAAAGTTTACAACATAAAGTGCGGCTATGGTCAGGACTACTCCTGACAACATACCAATTAAAAAGGTTTTTTTGTTCATTTGTTATTTATATTTTAAATTTGAGTTTCGGCAAATTCTTCCATTGCCAACATATCGTCTTGCATGGCAAAGGCTGTTTCTTAGTTGTCTGCGAAGCGTGGGCAATAGCCTTCGCAGTGAAGTAGCCCATTCACACATTGCAGAAAATATGGTACTTTCTATGGATGTTCAAACTTTCCCACATGCAAGATTAACTTAAGCTGTAATTAGGATCTGCTAAATATATTAATGGAACAAAGGTAATGGTTTACAAATAGTTGAAACATTTTTTGCAAATAATAGTCACATTGGCCCTTTGTCTTTTCATATTAATTCCTATTCTTTGTTGAGCAATTCTATTATCCTTTCTTTTTGATGCACCATGATATAGTGGTTTTCTTCTTCATCGAACAATATAGCTGTCATTGTACCACGTCGCTGCAATTTCCTACTGGTGCCCAGAAGATTAGAGGAACTAACATCCTTTCCCCTCCTATCACCAATACACGTTTTCAACAGTTTGACATTTTCTCATAGGCCAGTTTATTCTTAGGATCTTCATATTTAGATTTGGAGTTTTTTTTATTTCGATGACCACCAGTGTTAGTTAACAGACTTTCCAACACAGGCAACATACGATTCAGATTACCATACTGAATCATAAAATTCCAAAATGGTTCAAACTTCTTCCATCCTCCCATATAAAAGAAATGGGCGAACTGCTGCTTCAGATTGTCATGACCAAAACTTGCATTGAAGATGTTTTTCCATGAATAAAACTCGCGATAAGCCCAATCATAGCCTTGTTTTAACTCTTCTGTAGACAAGCCCATCGTCTTGTAAACGACAGTCCTAGTGTCGTACTTGCTCCAATCATGTGATGTAATGCGACCGTCCCGTTCCATTTGCTGAAAAAGTCGTGTTCCTGGGTAAGGAGTTAGAATGTGGAACGTTGCGGTGGTGATACTATGCTCAATCCCCCAATCAACAGTCCTATGGAATACATCTTTATCATCATGGTCAAGGCCGAAAACAAAACTACCATTGATCATGATGCCAAGACAATGAAGTCGTTCCACAGCAGCCACATAATCTTTTGATAAGTTTTGTAATTTGTTACTGGAACGAAGGTTCTCTGGAGAAAACGTCTCGAAACCCAGGAACAAACTACGCAAACCAGCCTCTGCTGCCTTCTCTATCAGATTGCCATTTAATACCGAAGCAACAGTAGCGGCACTTTGGAACACCCTGCCCATACCACGCATTCCATCGAACAACTCGGATGCGAACCGGGGGTTACCCAACAAATGGTCATCAAGAAAATAAAGATGTCTGCCAGGAAGCCTGTCAATCTCCTCTAATGCATCATCTACCTTTTGTGTGTAAAAGGATTTCCCCTTACCATAAAAAGCATCTTTATAGCAGAAATCACAATGATGAGGACAGCCTCTTGATACAACAAGGGAATTCGGTACGAAATACTTTTCCCTCTTGATGAGGTCGCGACGGACAGGAGGTATGTTCTCCAGACTTCTCCAACTGGCAACATACCTCTTTTGCGGATGCCCCTCACGCAAGTCCTTGATAAAACGAGGAAATGCTTCCTCCCCTGGACCTAATAATATGGTATCAGCATGAAGTGATGCTTCATCAGGAAGACTGGTTACATGTAGACCACCCAGAGCTACAAATACCCCTCTTTGTCTATAACTATCGGCAATCTTATAGGCACGATAGGCATTAGTAACATACACTTGTATACAAACCAAATCAGGTGTGTCATCTAGAACCAGTTTCTCAATATGCTGATCTTGAATCTCCACATCGTCATCATCAGAAAAATATGCAGCGAGTGTAGCCAGTCCCAATGGGGGAAAAAGTGAATACTTTATAGGTCGCCAATAAGGACTTTCTGCTTCCTGCAATGCAGGTAGTATCATCTTAACTCTCATTCTATCTTTTTTTTAAGATGCGATAACAATAACGCTTGATTATCTGAAAAAGTATACGGAGAGCGATAGAAGGACGACTAAATAGTCTTCAAGGTACGACTATGTAGTTTCCGCCACTAGGACTTAATCGGGACTTCCACCCGTAAGATAATGCTCATACCGAGCGTACAATAAAAACGCTCTCAACCCAATTGGATGAGAGCGTTAATATTGAAACCAATATGGTAAAATTTACTTAGCTTCCTTTTCGTCTTGTGCCTTTGCTTCAGAAGCATCTTCTTTAGCTGTTGCTTCAGAAACATCTTCTTTGGCTTGAGCTTCAGAAGCATCTTTCAAAGTTTCTTCGGCTGGCTCCGCCTTAACAACATCGTCTGTTTCAACAGCACTTTCAGCCTTAGCAGCTTCATCATTCTTCTTACCTGAAGAACGACGGCTACGACGAGTTCTCTTAGCTGTTTTCTCAGTCTTTGCCATATTGTCATCAAAATCAACTAACTCGATAAAAGCAATCTGAGCAGCATCACCTTGACGAGTACCCAGCTTGATTACACGGGTGTAACCGCCTGGACGGTCTCCTACTTTTGGAGCTACAGTCTTGTACAGTTCTGTTACAGCTTCTTTTTTCTGGAGGTAGCGGAAAACAACACGACGCGAATTGGTCGTATCGTCCTTTGAACGGGTAATCAGTGGCTCTACATACTTTTTTAAAGCCTTTGCTTTTGCGAGGGTCGTAGTGATTCTTTTGTGCATAATCAGCGAGCAAGCCATGTTTGCAAGCATAGCATTGCGGTGAGATGCAGTACGACCTAAGTGGTTGAATTTTTTATTGTGTCTCATTTTTTGTTTTGTTCGTTGTGGATGAGAGTGGATTTGATAATATGGGCGTCAAGGATTCAAGTTGATGGAAAGTTTACTCATTCATGGTCAGACAATTGATTACTCAAAGCATCCAAACCTAAACTTATAAACTTCAAAACTTAAAAATCTAATAACTCACATACTAAAACCTAACTCCTTATCCAGTTTATACTTTGATGTATCGGTTCCAAATGATAGATTCAGACTTTCGAGCAAATCATCAAGCTCAGAAAGCGATTTCTTTCCAAAGTTGCGGAACTTCAATAAGTCTGTCTTGTTGTACTGTACCAAGTCACCGAGCGTTTCAACCTCGGCAGCCTTGAGACAATTGAGTGCGCGAACACTGAGGTTCAAGTCAACGAGCTTCGTTTTAAGCAATTGACGCATGCGCAACACTTCCTCATCAAACTCCTGGTTGTCGTCCTGATCAGGACTTTCAAGTGTTATCTTTTCATCAGAGAACAACATGAAGTGATGGATGAGAATCTTAGCAGCCTCTTTCAGCGCATCCTTTGGGGATATGGAACCATCCGTCGTTACCTCAATGACAAGCTTGTCGTAGTCGGTTTTTTGCTCAACACGATAAGGCTCAACAGAGTATTTAACATTACGGATTGGGGTGTAGATTGAATCGATTGGGAGAACATTGACATCCGTGCAGAATTGACGATTCTCATCAGCTGGAACATATCCACGTCCTTTGTTGATGGTCAGGTCTATCTGCATGGAAGCTTTAGCATCTAAATGACAAATCACCAAATCAGGGTTTAACACTTCAAATCCAGTCAGATACTTACCGATATCGCCCGCTTTGAACTCAGTGGAATTCTCTACGGTGATACTAACTTTCTCATTCTCGAATTCTTCTACTACTTGCTTGAATCGAACTTGCTTGAGATTCAAGATAATGTTGGTAACATCTTCCTTTACACCAGGTACTGAAGAAAACTCATGCTCAACACCAGCTATACGGATGGTGTTGATAGCATAGCCTTCAAGTGATGAAAGGAGAATGCGGCGCAATGAATTACCGATGGTAATACCAAAGCCAGGCTCAAGTGGACGAAATTCGAATTTACCGAACTTGTCGTCAGCCTCCAACATTACTACTTTATCAGGTTTTTGAAATGCTAATATCGCCATTAATTTAATGATTTATTTAGAGTACAACTCAACGATTAACTGTTCCTTAATATTCTCAGGGATGTCAGCACGTTCTGGCAGATGCAAGAACTTACCACTCTTTGAATTCTCATCCCACTCGATCCAAGGATATTTACTATGGTTGAAACCTGCCAAAGAAGCTTCGATGACTTCGAGAGACTTCGCTTTCTCACGTACACCAACAATTTGGCCTGGCTTAACTGCATAAGAAGGAATATTGACAACTTTTCCATCAACGACGATGTGCTTATGCCCTACCATTTGACGAGCAGCAGCGCGCGTTGGGGCTATACCCAAACGGAATACAACATTGTCAAGACGACATTCTAAGTTCTGAAGGAGAACCTCACCGGTAATTCCATCAGCCTTAGCAGCCTTCTCAAACATATTACGGAACTGGCGCTCAAGTACACCGTATGTATACTTTGCTTTTTGCTTCTCTGCCAACATGGCGCCGAACTCAGACATCTTTCTGCGTCGGTTATTGCCATGCTGTCCAGGAGGGAAGTTTCTCTTGGACAAAACTTTGTCAGCGCCGAAGATGGGTTCACCAAATCGACGTGCAATTTTAGATTTCGGACCTATATATCTAGCCATAATATAAAAAAAATAAACTTTTTCTTGTGATAAATATCAGGAGCCTGACTGTATCTGCAGACTCGAGATAAGAATTTATACCTTACGTCTCTTTGGAGGGCGGCATCCATTGTGTGGCAATGGAGTAACATCAATTATCTCTGTAATCTCAATTCCTGATGCATGAACCGCACGGATGGCAGATTCACGACCGTTACCAGGTCCTTTCACGAAAGCTCTAACTTTACGCAATCCCAAGTCGTAAGCGACTTTAGCGCAATCCTCGCCGGCCATCTGTGCTGCGTAAGGAGTATTTTTCTTAGAGCCACGGAAGCCCATCTTACCTGCAGAAGACCAGGATATGATCTGACCTTCGCTGTTTGCCAATGAAACGATAATATTGTTGAATGAACTGTGAACATGCAACTGTCCCAGTGCGTCCACTCTTACATTCCTCTTTTTTGAAGCTGTTGTTTTCTTTGCCATAATCTTTTTTAGTTTAAAAGTTAGGAGTTTAAGTTTTAATGTATTGAGAAAATAGTTTCTCAACCCTCAACTCTCAACTAAATTTACTTAGTAGCCTTCTTCTTATTAGCAACAGTCTTCTTTCTACCCTTACGTGTACGAGCATTGTTTTTGGTGCTCTGACCACGAACTGGAAGACCATTACGATGTCTAACGCCACGATAACAACCAATATCCATCAGTCGCTTGATATTCATCTGAATCTCTGAGCGGAGATCACCTTCTACTTTGAATTCAGCACCGATAATTTCACGGATCTTGGCTGCTTGGTCGTCAGTCCATTCACTAACCTTCAAGTCACGGTTTACACCAGCCTTATCCAATATCTTTGCTGAACTACTTCGACCAATACCATAGATATAGGTCAATGCGATTTCGCCACGCTTATTCTGGGGCAAATCTACTCCAACAATTCTTATTGCCATTTGTTGATAAAATTAATAAAATAAATAACTTTGATTGGATTTGAGCTGCACTCTTCAATTCTCATTGAATAGGACAACTCTTCATCTTTTTAGCCCTGACGTAATTTAAACTTCGGGTTTTTCTTGTTAATGACGAACAGACGACCTTTACGACGAACGATCTTACAGTCGGGTGTACGTTTCTTTAATGATGCTCTTGTCTTCATATCTTATACTTGATTATTTGTATCTGAAAACGATTCTGCCTTTGGTCAAATCGTAAGGACTCATTTCGACCTTCACCTTATCACCAGGCAGGATCTTGATATAGTGCATTCTCATTTTCCCAGAGATATGTGCTATAATCTCCACACCGTTTTCAAGCTCTACGCGAAACATTGCGTTAGATAAGCTCTCCACGATGGTTCCGTCTTGCTCTATTGCGGACTGTTTTGCCATAATTAATTATTTCTTTCTAAAAGATCAATATTCTTAAACTTTGATAAAATCTCCACTTGACCATGATGAATGGCTACTGTGATTGGACCAATGTCATCCTCTCGCAAAATGGTTTGCTTGTTTGAAATGCCATGTGCAACTACATGATTGACAGAGGTACAGGTACTTCCCCGAAATAAATCTCCAAAACATGAAAATTCTGAAAGCTCGGGGCAGCCCCATGGTCTCTGATGAATTTGTGTGCGAAGCAATCAAATGAGGGGTCGTGACCACCTTCTTTAATATGCTTACCAACTTCAGCAAGCGTTGCTCCTACCAGTTGGTTCGCCTCACGCATCAAGTCAATTTCATCTTCTGTCTTTAGGAATATACTCACTCTCAGACTTAAAGATTAGTAGGCTGAAACATGATTTCCTCTAGTGTGGCCTACGTTCAGCAGTCCATCGTAATGACGCATCAATAAGTGGCTCTCTATTTGCTGCAGCGTATCTATAACGACACCAACGAGAATCAAGAGAGACGTACCTCCGAAGAACTGTGAGAAACCTTGCTGTACGTTCAACAGACCAGCTAAAGCTGGCATAATCGCTATAAAAGCAATGAACAACGAGCCAGGAAAGGTCAATCGAGACATAATCGTATCAATGTACTCGGCTGTGTCCTTACCAGGTCTAATCCCCGGAATGAAACCATTATTGCGCTTCATGTCTTCTGCCATCTGAACAGGATTCAAAGTAATGGCCGTATAGAAATACGTAAATGCTATAATCAGAATCACATAAATGACATTATACAACAAGCTGTGAGGGTCCATGAGAGAACGAACTATCGGAGATGCATTATCAGACTGATACTGAACAATAGCCAAAGGAATGAACATCAATGCTTGAGCAAAGATGATAGGCATTACGTTGGCCGCAAACAGTTTTAACGGGATGTACTGACGTGCACCTCCATATTGCTTGTTGCCCACCAGACGTTTGGCATATTGCACAGGAACTTTACGTGTTCCCTGTACCAGCAAGATTGCAGCACAGACCACGCCAAAGAGAATCAGCAACTCAACGATAAACATAATCAATCCACCACCGCTAATGGCTGTTAAGCGTGAACCTGCCTCCTGAACGAAAGCCTGAGGAAGGCGGGCGATGATACCAATCATGATAATTAATGAGATACCGTTACCTACACCCTTATCTGTTATCCGCTCACCTAGCCAAAGGATGAACATGCTGCCTGCAGCCAGGATAATGGTAGCCGGAATCATAAAGACTGTCCATGAGATACCTGTAGCCAAAGCCTGTGAAGCCTGATACTTCAGGTTCATCAAGTAACTAGGAGCCTGTAACAGCAAAATGAATACTGTCAGATATCGAGTGTACATGCTAATCTTCTTCCGACCACTCTCACCCTCGCGTTGCATCTTTTGGAAATAAGGTACAGCAACAGCTAGAAGTTGCATAACGATAGAAGCTGAGATATAGGGCATAATCCCAAGTGCGAATATGGACGCATTTGAGAATGCACCACCAGAGAACATGTCAAGCAGCGACATCAAGCCGCCTTCAGTCTGCTTTTGGAGTTGTCCTAACGAAGCAGGATTAATACCCGGCAGTACTACAAACGAGCCAAAACGATAGATGGCCGTAAATAGAAGAGTTATGAGGAGACGCTGGCGCAAATCCTCAATCTTCCAACAGTTCTTTAGTGTCTCAATAAACTTTTTCATTACTTAGATTCTAGTTGTGTTACCACCTACTGCCTTGATTGCCTCTTCAGCAGTTTTTGAGAATGCATTTGCTTCTACATCAATTTTAGCTGTCAGTTCACCGTTTCCTAAGATTTTTACAAGCTTCTTGCCATTGGTTAGGCCAGCTGCCACCAACTCGGCGATTCCAATCTTGGTAAGGTTCTTTTCTTCTGCTAACGTCTGGAGTGTCGACAAGTTTACAGCGAAATATTCCTTGCGGTTGATATTCTTGAAGCCACCTTTGGGTACACGGCGTTGAAGTGGCATCTGACCACCTTCAAATCCGATCTTCTTTTTATAACCAGAACGAGATTTGGCTCCTTTGTGTCCACGGGTAGAAGTTCCGCCGAGCCCAGAACCTGGACCACGACCAATACGACGACGTGAATGAGTAGAGCCTTCTGCTGGTTTCAAATTATATAATTTCATGATTTTACTTCTTAAAAGATTACTATTCAACGACGGATACTAAATGATGTACCTTCCGAATCATACCACGCATACTTGGAGTATCCTCGACTTCAACAATCTGAGAGATTTTATGAAGTCCCAGTGCCAGCAGTGTTTTCTTCTGGTCCACAGGAGCGCCAATTTTACTCTTGATTTGCTTTACTTTTATTGTTGCCATTCTTCAGTCTCCTTATCCGTTAAATACCTTATTCATCTCGATGCCACGTGCGCCTGCGACGGTGTAAGCATCACGAACCTGACTCAACGCTAATATCGTGGCTTTAACCAAGTTGTGAGGGTTAGAAGATCCCTTCGACTTAGCCAACACATCTGTAATACCAACACTATCCAATACTGCGCGCATAGCACCGCCGGCAACCAGTCCTGTACCAGCAGCAGCCGGACGCAAGAATACGCGTGCACCGCTATAACGTGCTTCTATCTCGTGAGGAATAGTACCTTTCAATACCGGAACCTTCACCAAATTCTTCTTGGCAGCTTCAGTACCCTTGGCGATGGCAGATGTTACTTCACCAGCCTTACCAAGTCCGTAGCCAATAATTCCGTTGCCATCACCTACGACGACAATAGCAGCAAAAGTGAATGTTCGGCCACCTTTTGTCACTTTTGTAACACGGTTGATTGCAACCAAACGATCTTTTAATTCTACGTCGCTATTTATCTTTACTTTATTCATTGCCATAACCGTTTAAAAATTAAGTCCACCCTTGCGAGCAGCATCAGCCAACTCTTTAACACGACCATGGTAGAGGTAACCATTACGGTCAAAGACAACAGCTTCTATTCCAGCTGCTTGAGCCTTTTGTGCAATGAGTTCACCAACCTTCTGTGCCTGTTCATCCTTTGGCATCTTTTCTAAGCCTAAAGAGGAAGCAGAAGCAAGAGTTGTACCAGTTATATCATTAATTACCTGAGCGTAAATCTGTTTATTAGAGCGGAAAACACTTAGACGTGGGCGCTCAGCTGTTCCGTTTACATTCTTACGAATACGGAACTTTATCTTCATTCGTCTTTTTTCTTTCTTTGTTGTCATAATCGTAAAAAATTAAAATTACTTAGCCGCAGCTGTCTTTCCAGACTTTCTACGAATAACCTCTCCCTTGAAGAGAATACCTTTTCCCTTGTAAGGCTCAGGCATACGGAAAGAACGAATTTTAGCACAAATGAGACCTAACAGTTGCTTATCACACGACTCTAACTTAATGAGCGGATTCTGGTTTCTTTCTGACTTAGTTTCTACTTTCACTTCACTAGGAAGCTGGATAAAGATTGGGTGAGTATATCCGAGAGAGAACTCTACAAGGTTACCTTGATTGGATACACGGAAACCAACACCGATAAGTTCGAGTGTCTTACTATAGCCTTCGCTTACGCCAACGACCATATTGTTGACTAAAGAACGATACAAACCATGGTAAGCTTGTTTTTGCTTATAATCTACCGGACTTTTCTCATCTACCTCGAAAGTAATTTGTCCATCGCTAATGGATGGTTTGATAGAAGGATTTATCTCCTGAGACAATTCGCCTTTGGGTCCCTTGACGGTAAAGACATTAGTCTTCTCGTCGAAATTCACTGTTACTCCTGCAGGAATACTAATTGGCAATTTTCCTATTCTAGACATATTCTAACCTCCAATTAATATACGTAGCAAAGAACCTCACCGCCAATTTTTTGTGCGGTAGCTTCCTTGTCAGTCATTACACCCTGAGACGTAGATAATATTGCAATACCTAGTCCGTTAATTACTCTCGGCATGTCTTTGTAACCGGTATACTGGCGCAAACCGGGTGTAGACACTCGCTTCAATTTCTTGATAGCGTTCTGCTTTGTAGTAGGATCATACTTCAAAGCAACTTTAATTGTTCCCTGAGGACCATCTTCAATGAACTTATAGTTCAAGATGTATCCTTTCTCGAAAAGGATCTTAGTAATCTCCTTTTTCAAGTTAGACGCAGGAATCTCAACGACACGGTGATGTGCCATAATCGCATTTCTGAGTCTTGTCAGATAATCTGCTATTGGATCTGTCATTTTATAAAAGTTTAATTAATCGGGACTACCCCGACAATATTAAATTAGCATCATTTTGATGTATGGTGTCAGTATTGCGTAAACAATTACCAACTAGCCTTCTTAACGCCTGGAATCAATCCTGCCGAAGCCATTTCTCTGAATTGAATACGAGAAAGGCCGAACTGGCGGATATATCCTTTTGGACGTCCCGTAACCTTGCAACGGTTATGAAGGCGGATAGGATTCGCATTCTTAGGAATTGACTGCAATTTACGAGCAGCCTCGTAAGCTTCTGCAGGATCCTCTGTTGTTGCAATAACCTTTTTAAGAACTGCGCGTTTTTCAGCGTAGCGAGCTACTAGCTTCGCACGCTTAATTTCGCGAGCTTTCATTGATTCTTTTGCCATATTCTTTTAATCGTTTTTTGCGTTCTTAAATGGAAGACCGAAACCTTTGAGCAATGCGTATCCCTCTTCATCAGTCTTGGCAGACGTGACAAAAGTGATGTTCATACCCTGTATACGATCAATCGCATCAATATTGATTTCCGGGAAGATGATTTGCTCTTCGATACCCAGCGTATAATTACCGCGTCCATCAAACTTGCTTTCAATACCTTTGAAGTCACGAATACGAGGCAAAGCTACACGTACGAGTTTTTCCAAGAACTCATACATACGCTCGCGACGTAAGGTTACCATCACACCAATCGGCATTTTCTTACGAAGTTTGAAGTTTGCAATATCCTTCTTAGAATAGGTTGTAACAGCTTTCTGACCGGTAATAGATGAAATTTCATTCATCGCAACGTCAATAATCTTCTTGTCCTCAGTTGCATTACCAAGTCCTTGATTGATGACGATTTTTTTGAGAACGGGAACCTCCATGATTGAAGAGAAGTGAAACTGTTCCTTCAATGCTGGAGCGATTTTCTCTTTATAAGTTTTCTTGAATTGCGCTGTATCCATATTATTTGATTTCCTCCCCTGATTTTTTGGCGATTCGTATCACTTTCTTTCCATCTCGTTTGATAGAAATACGAGTAGCCTTACCACTCTTTGGGTCAATTAAACTCAAATTAGAAATATGTATAGGTGCTTCCTGCCTAACAATACCTCCTTGAGGAGTCTTAGCCGAAGGTTTAGTACTCCTGGCTACTACATTCACTCCCTCAACGATGGCACGTTCTTCGTCGACCAACACTTTGAGCACCTTTCCAGTCTTGCCTTTATCCGAACCGGACAGTACAATCACTGTATCGTCTTTCTTTATATGTAACTTACTCATTTACTTGTAATTTTAATAATTAAAGAACCTCTGGTGCCAAAGAAACCACTTTCATATTTATTGCACGCAGCTCACGAGCAACAGGACCGAAGATACGGCTTCCTCTTATCTCCCCAGCATTGTTCAACAAAACACAAGCATTATCATCGAAACGAATGTATGAACCATCCGGACGACGAATCTCTTTCTTTGTACGAACGACTAAAGCCTTAGATACTGCACCTTTTTTCAAATCACTTGATGGGATTACGTTTTTCACTGAAACAACGATAACGTCTCCCACACTTGCATAACGGCGACCGGTACCACCGAGTACACGGATGCAAAGAGCCTCACGTGCGCCGCTGTTATCACATACTGTAAGTTTTGATTCTGCCTGTATCATAATTACTTAGCTTTTTCTACTATTTGAACTAATCTCCATCTCTTTGTTTTTGACAAAGGACGTGTTTCCATAATGAGTACTGTATCACCTACATTAGCCTCATTCTTTTCATCGTGTACATGGTATTTTTTTGTTTTCTGAACAAACTTACCATATATAGGGTGTTTCTCCTTGAACTTTGATGCAATGACGATGGTCTTATCCATGCTGTTGCTAACAACGACACCCTGTCTTACTTTTCTTAAATTTCTTGTTTCCATCTGAACCATTGTTATTTATTAAGTTCTCTCTGCTGCAGTTCAGTTTTCATACGTGCGATGTCATGACGAGCTATCTTAATCTGAGATGGATTCTCCAAAGGAGATACTGCATGATTCAGCTTCATCTGACTGTAAGCTGCCTCCGCATTCTCTAGCTTCTCTCGCAAGTCTTTTTCAGCGAGTCCTTTTAATTCTGTCATCTTCATAGCTTAAGCGTTTTTATCGTAATCACGTCGTACAACAAACTTTGTCTTCACAGGCAACTTCTGAGCTGCTAAGCGCAGTGCCTCTTTAGCTACATCAAAGCTTACACCTTCTACTTCAAAGAGGATACGTCCCGGTGTAACCGGAGCCACCCATCCCATAGGATCACCTTTACCTTTACCCATTCGGACATCGGCAGGCTTACGAGTGATTGGTTTGTCCGGGAAGATTCGAATCCAGACTTGTCCTTCACGCTGCATGTAACGGTTTACTGCTACACGTGCAGCTTCTATCTGTCGGCTATCGATCCATTTGGGCTCAAGCGTCTTGATACCGAACGAACCGAAAACGAGCTGTGTTCCTCTGTGGGCGTTTCCTTTATTTCCACGTCCATCTTGAGGTCTTCTATATTTTACTCTTTTTGGCTGTAACATGATAACTTTTTCTTTTAACGGTTATTGTTTCTTCTACGATTACCACGACCACCGTTACGGCCACCGTTTGGACGACCATTATGCGTCTTATCCTGTGTGAAGTTTGGTGTCAATTCTTGTTTACCGTAAACTTCTCCACGACAAATCCAAACTTTGATGCCGAGCAAACCTACTTTCGTAAGGGCTTCTGTCTGGCAGTAATCGATGTCAGCACGGAATGTATGCAAAGGCGTACGACCTTCTTTGTACATTTCCTTACGTGCCATTTCTGCACCATTCAAACGTCCAGAAATTTGAACCTTAATACCCTCTGCACCTGCGCGCATGGTATTTTGGATGGCCATCTTGATAGCACGGCGGTAAGCGATTTTACCTTCTACTTGACGAGCGATATTGTTAGCTACAATATTAGCGTCGAGCTCTGGCTTCTTCACCTCAAAGATATTGATTTGAATATCTTTATTAAAAAGATTCTTCAATTCTTCCTTAAGTTTATCTACATCTTGACCACCTTTACCAATGACGATACCAGGTCTTGCTGTACAAATAGTAATGGTAACGAGCTTCAAGGTACGTTCAATGATAATGCGTGAAAGACTAGCTTTAGCCAAACGCTCATTAAGATACTTGCGGATTTTCCTGTCTTCTACAAGGTTGTCTCCGAAGTCCTTACCACCGAACCAATTTGAATCCCAACCACGGATAATTCCAAGTCGATTGCTTATTGGATTAACTTTCTGTCCCATTCTATTTATTATTTTTCGTCATTAGTTTTGGCATCAACAAACAAAGTAACATGGTTACTACGCTTACGAATTCTGTACCCACGACCCCGCGGTGCCGGTCTCATACGCTTCATCGTAACACCTTCATCTACGAAGACACGGCTGACGAATAACTCTCCATCTTCAGCCTTACGATCATTCTTAGCTTCCCAGTTAGCAATTGCAGAAAGAAGTAACTTCTCTATATCTTGAGCAGCTTGCTTTTTTGAGAATCTCAATACTCCGAGAGCGCGGTTAACTTCCATACCTCGAATCATGTCTACTACATAGCGCATTTTTCGGGGTGATGAAGGAACACCTTTGAGCTTTGCGAAGTATAAATTTTTGCGGGCTTCTTTTAATTTTTCAGCCGCTATATGCTTTCTTGCTCCCATTATTAATTTTTACTTTTAAATGGTTTGTCCCTATTATTTCTTGTTACCGGCGTGGCCACCAAAACGACGAGTTGGAGAAAACTCTCCCAACTTATGTCCAACCATGTTTTCTGTAACGTAAACAGGGATAAATTTATTTCCGTTATGGACTGCTACAGTGTGCCCCACGAAATCAGGGGAAATCATTGAAGCTCTTGCCCATGTTTTAACAACGCTCTTCTTTCCACTCTCATTCATTGCGAGAATTTTCTTTTCCAGAGCTACGTTGATATACGGACCTTTCTTAAGTGAACGACTCATATTTTACTCTTAGTTTACTTGATTATTTGTTAGCTCTTTCAATAATGTACTTATTAGAATGCTTCTTAGGTGCGCGTGTCTTGAGACCCTTAGCATACAAGCCCTTGCGTGAACGTGGATGTCCACCACTCTGACGGCCTTCACCACCACCCATTGGGTGATCAACAGGGTTCATCACTACACCACGGTTGTGTGGACGACGACCCAACCAGCGTGAACGACCAGCCTTGCCTGACTGTTCCAATGCATGGTCAGAGTTACCTACACTACCTACCGTAGCCTTACAAGCACTCAATATCTGACGAGTTTCGCCAGAAGGGAGCTTAATCACACAATAACTGCCCTCACGAGAAGTCAACTGAGCAAAATTACCAGCCGAACGGACAAGCAACGCACCCTGTCCTGGACGCAATTCAATGTTGTGAATCACTGTACCAACAGGAATGTTTGCTAAAGGAAGTGCATTACCTACCTCAGGTGCAGCATTAGCACCAGACATCAGCGTAGCACCTACCTGTAGTCCATTAGGAGCAATAATGTAACGTTTTTCACCATCTGCATAAAACAACAAAGCGATACGAGCCGAACGGTTTGGATCGTATTCGATTGTCTTTACTACAGCTGGAACACCATCTTTCTCACGCTTGAAATCGATAAAACGAAGTTTTCTTCTATGACCTCCACCCATGTAGCGGACAGTCATTTTTCCGGTGTTGTTTCGACCACCTGAAGAGCGTTTACCGTAAACGAGAGACTTCTCTGGCACGGATGCAGTAATCTCCTCGAACGTGCCAATAACCTTGTGTCTTTGTCCCGGAGTTACCGGTTTAAATTTACGTACTGCCATTTTATATTATTCTATATTGCTGTAAAAATCGATAGTGTCGCCCTCTTTCAGAGTGACGATAGCCTTCTTGTAGGCATTCTTCTGGCCTCTCACGAGTCCTGCCTTTGTATAGCGGCTAGAGCGCTTTCCGGCATAACGAAGAGTGTTAACCTCAAGAACTGTTACATTGTACAGACTTTCAACTTCCTTCTTAATCTCCAACTTGTTGGCTTCAGGGCGAACGATGAATCCGTACTTTGGCTGTGCGGCCTTTGTCACCTGTGTACCCTTGTTTTTACCAGTTTTAGGAGTATAAGTTCTGTCGACAGATGTCTTGTCTGTCAATTTTGTCATCTTCTCAGTGACCAATGGTTTGATTATGAATGCCATATTACTTTATCTCCTTGTTGATTATTTGTTTAAGATGTTGTTGATCGTCTCCAATGAATTCTCTGTTATCACGAGCACGTCTGCGTTCAAAACATTGTACGAATTGAGCAGCGCAGCAAGTGTAATTTTCGAACCCTGCAGGTTTCGAGCAGACAAATATACGTTTTTATTTACTTCTGACAAAACGAAGAGCGATTTTTTGCCCTCAACTTTAAGATTTTTAGTAATATTTACGAAATCTTTAGTCTTTGGAGCCTCAAAATTGAAATCTTCTACCACAATGATAGCATTCTCCTGCGCCTTGTAAGAGAGAGCACTTTTACGAGCAAGAACTTTTACTTTTTTGTTCAACTTAAAGCGATAGTCGCGTGGCTTAGGACCAAAGACGCGTCCACCACCTACGAGCACTGGTGAGTTGATATCACCGCGACGAGCACCGCCGCCGCCCTTCTGACGACCAAGCTTGCGGGTTGAACCTGCGTGCTCACTTCTTTCCTTTGCCTTTGCTGTACCCTGACGCTGGTTAGCGAGGTACTGTTTAACGTCCAGATAAAGAACGTGGTCATTTGGTTCGATACCGAAAACTGCCTCATTCAGAGTCACCTTTCTTCCGGTCTCCTGGCCATTGATATTTAATACGCTAATTTCCATTTACTTCTTGATTAAAACGGTTGAACCATTGCAACCAGCAACACTACCCTTCACGAGAATGAGATTATGCTCCGGTATAACTTTTAAAACTTTGAGGTTCTGGGTTGTAACTCTGTCACCACCCATGTGGCCACCCATGCGCATTCCCTTGAACACCTTTGCAGGGTAAGAACATGCACCGATAGATCCCGGCTTGCGGGCGCGGTCGTCCTGACCGTGAGTGCTCTGACCTACACCACCGAATCCGTGACGCTTCATAACGCCCTGGAAACCCTTACCTTTGGATGTTCCAACAACGTCAACGAACTCAGCACCATCGAAGATGTTTACTGTGATAGTGTCACCGAGGTTATACTCCTCGTCAAACTTGAACTCGGCCAAGTGGCGCTTTGGTGTTGTACCGGCCTTCTTGAATACTCCCTGCATAGGCTTTGTAGTGTTTTTCTCCTTAGCCTCGCCGAAAGCCAACTGAAGAGCCTTGTAACCGTCGGTATCAACGGTCTTTACCTGTGTTACAACACAAGGACCAGCTTCGATAACAGTGCACGGTACATTCTTACCGTCGGCACTGAAAACGGATGTCATTCCGATTTTTCTTCCAATTAATCCTGGCATTTCAATTTAAATTAAAAATTAGACTATACTTTGATTTCTACTTCAACACCGCTCGGAAGCTCAAGCTTCAT
>JAQYPT010000050.1 GCA_028726625.1 Prevotellaceae bacterium
GCTGATGCTTTCTTTGCCATACATTCAATCTCAGACACTGCATGGAAGAACCATCAGTCACAACTCAATGCCATCAGCACCATCCTATCATTGTAGGATGGGAGATGGCGTATGACCTATGACTATTGCTGAATAGTTACCAGGTTTGAAGCCGGGTCTGTACTGATAAGAAGTATTTTCTTTCCATTATCTGCCAAGCCTACCGCAGTAGCACAAGCAATCGAAGTTTTTCCAACACCGCCCTTTCCGGTGAAGAAAAGGTATTTCGTCAAATCTATATCTGACAAGTTAAATGTTTTCATTTTATAATTATC
The DNA here is from genome assembly GCA_028726625.1 of Prevotellaceae bacterium. Lineage (GTDB taxonomy): Bacteria > Bacteroidota > Bacteroidia > Bacteroidales > Bacteroidaceae > Prevotella. The sequence goes on from JAQYPT010000050.1 coordinate 315, forward strand.
TGGTGAAAACTTATTTTACTGGCATAAAATCAAGATTGATACCCGTCCATTCACTCATTTGTTTGGTGGTAGGATAGGTTTTTGAAACAGCGATTTCACCGTCTACTAAAGTAATAGGCAGTGCATCCGCCCCATGTTTTTGCAGATGCTCGTTTACTTTTTTATTACTTACATATACTTGCGGTTCGTCACGTAAATTATGACGGGTAACGATGATACCATGTTTTTTCAATGTTTCAATAACAACCGCAATACGCATTAATTCAGGGTCAATATTTGTTCCACAAAGACCCGTAGGGCAACACATTGCCGGGTCGAAAATTTCTATCTTCTTCATACTGTTTTTTTGTTTAAAGTGATACTCCATGTTTATTTATAGGTAAAATCATTTTCTCATTGTTCATTTTTATTTGGTTATCAACTCTTTCACATCTGCAAGGGATAACTTTTTCCCGGCTGATACGACTTTCTCGTCAATCACCAAAGCCGGAAGCCGTAAAATGTTATACTCCATGATTTTCATTAAATCTTCCTCTTTGATAAGGGTTGCATCGCAACCTAATTCTGAAATAGCTTGTTTGGTAGTTTCGTACAAGGCTTTACAGCTTGAACACCCAGTTCCTAATACTTTAATTTCCATTGTCATTCTACTTTAAAGTTAATATAATAATTGTAGTTCGTAGAACTACGAACAATTATTCCAAAAAAAAGTACTGCTATTCACAGCACGATGTACTTTTACATTTACAGTCTCCTAAAAAAGCTGCAAACAATTTTCGGGCAAGTTCCCAGTTCTCCCAGTTTATACAATACCGGACTTTGGGCGTTTCTATCTCCCCTTGAATTAAGCCAGCATCTTTCAATTCCTTCAAATGCTGCGAAACGGTTGCTTTAGCAATAGGCAATTCTTCGTGAATATCACCGAAGAAGCAACTATCTTGTTTTGCCAAAAAAGCAAGAATAGCCATCCGTGCCGGATGTCCCATTGCTTTGGCAAACCGAGCAATCTGTTCCTGCTCTGTTGTGTACTGTTTCTCTTTCACTCCAATTCTCCTTCCTTCTTTGTTGTTCGCAAAAGTACGAACAATATTTTTAATATCCAAATTTTGTGGCATATTTTTTTCGGATAGGTGCAAGTATATATCTAGTCGATTCTCAAAAAGGCGACATCGCATTCTTCATATAGACCTGCGTGATGAATTGGTGATGAGAATTTAATTCCAGTCTTCTACAGCACCATATAATCATTCTTTCAAAAAGGTACAAAAGAAGCCACATGGCTCTTTTGAAGTTGAATGCGGCAGCCGCAAACATGACATTCAAAGTACGTCCGGCTGGTGAGGCGAGTAGAGCTTAAATTAATCTGCAAGGGTTGGCTTCCGTCCAATTATACCAATACCAACTGTTGCTGGTAGCTTTTTCATGGTCCCTTCAATTAGATTTCTTACAAATCCGTTACGAAGATAGGCAGGGAAGTGGATTGTTCCCTTTGAACCAGAGACTATAGTTAGGCCAATATAGTAATCTTTTCCTTTATGTAATGCTATTGATGAGGTTGTTTCAATATTAATTTCAGAATTCTTATTCAAAGGAGATAGGTTGAAATAAATAGGTTTGGAAATGATAGGGGAAAATTGTCCTTTTGAAAATTCATAGATAACAAGTCGAAGCGTGCAATGTTCATAGGTACATTTCTTTATCTTCAAGTTGAAGCTATCAATAATAAAATTATCATGCACAGTAAATTTGGGTCCTATTTCATATTTGCCTGATGGAGCATTGCCGAAAGCAACATCGCCCGGTAGCTTCATTCCTTTCCTAAGAATCACCGTAGGCGTAGTCTTTCGGGCTACAACCAAAGCCTCACCAAGTTTATAGACTTCGTCTTCCAATGATATGTCAACGATTCCACCTTTATATATAGAATACGGTGTTACTTTCTTTTTATAACCAATATGTGTACAAGTCATATCACCCTTGATACCGATTGGAAGTTCGAGAGAAAACTGTCCGTTTCTATCTGTTAAAGTGAAGATACTATCCACGCATACCGTTACATATTCTACACCTATGTTATTTTTGTCTTTTACAACACCTTTAAGCATAGTCTGCCCATTAGCGCCACAAACACTAACAACGACAAATAAATACAAACAGATTATTTTATTCATTTTGGATTTTCCGTATGGAAATCGTGAATCAGTCCAACAAAGTAGAGGACCTCACCCTACTCAATGTTTCGGGGGTCATCTGTAAATAGTTGGCAATGTAGGTCAGCGGAGCGCGCAAGACTACTTGGGGAGACAATTTGCACATCCGCTTGTATCTATTCTGTGCTGACTCAAACCGGATTAAATCGGCATGAACCTGCGAGATTATCAAACTTTCTTCCAATATCTTTCGATACATCATTTGAATATTCACATGATGCAGAGAAATCAGCTCCAACTTATCTTTGGGCATGGCATAAACAACAGAAGCCTCAAGTGCTTCTATTTGAAGGTGACTGGGCTGCTCTTTGAACAAACTCTCAATACACATAAAGATGGTGTGGTCTTCGCCTAAATGTTCTGTTAATTCTTTGTCGTTCTTGAAATAAAACTGACGTATCAATCCCTTGTCGAGATAATAAATATTGCGACATATCTCTCCCTCACGGAGAATCATTTCACCTTTCGCAAATTTCATGGGAACGAGAATGCTTTCAAGTGCATCCAACTCCTCGTGTGTCATCGTACTGTATCTACGTGCCAATTCCCTTGCTATATCACGAGGTGTATTAACAGGTTCTTTCATTTGTCTGGTATTGAAAAGTTATTAATCTTCAGTTTGCGTTAAACATCAATCTAGTTTCAGCACGGCAAGGAACGCTTTCTGCGGAACTTCAACATTTCCAATCTGTTTCATGCGTTTCTTTCCTTTCTTTTGCTTCTCCAACAATTTACGTTTTCTGCTCACGTCGCCACCGTAACATTTAGCGGTTACATCCTTACGGACGCATTTCACGGTTTCCCTGGCGACGATTTTCCCCCCGATGGCAGCTTGAATAGCTATGTCAAACTGCTGTCTTGGTATTAAATCTTTGAGCTTTTCACACATTCTTCTACCCAAACTCACAGCATTGTCCTGATGCGTCAAGGTAGACAGCGCATCCACAGGCTCGCCATTGAGCAAGATGTCGAGCTTGGCCAACTTTGATGGTCGGAACGAGTCTACGTGATAATCGAACGATGCATAACCTTTTGAGATGGATTTCAGCTTATCGTAGAAATCGATGACAATTTCTCCTAACGGTATCATAAAATGCAATTCAACGCGATTTCCAGATATGAACTCCTGCTTAACCAGCTCGCCTCTCTTCTCCAAACAGAGCGTCATGATGGGGCCAATGTAGTTGGCATCCGTAATAATAGTAGCTCGAATATAGGGCTCTTCAATATGTTCAATCATCGTTGCTTCTGGCAAACCAGACGGATTATGAACTTCCTTCGATTCTCCGTGTTTGTCGTAAACCATATAAGATACGTTGGGCACGGTAGTAATCACCTCCATATTGAACTCTCTATCTAAACGTTCTTGAACGATTTCCATGTGCAAAAGTCCTAAGAATCCACATCTGAAGCCAAAACCAAGTGCCACAGACGATTCAGGAGAGAACGACAATGAGGCATCATTGAGTTGAAGCTTTTCAAGAGATGTTCGCAAGTTTTCGTAGTCATTAGGGTCGATGGGATAAACGCCGGCAAACACCATTGGCTTCACTTCCTGAAAGCCAGAGATAGCCTTTTCGCAAGGACGGTTTACATGGGTGATGGTATCTCCCACTTTCACCTCCTTCGCATCTTTTATTCCGCTGATGATATAGCCTACTTCTCCAGTTTTCAGTTCACATCTGGGAATCATGTTCATCTTGAGAATGCCTATTTCATCGGCATCATATTCCATTCCCGTGTTATAAAACTTTACCTTATCGCCCTGCTTGATGCATCCATTTTCTATTTTAAAATAGGCGATAATTCCACGAAAGCTATTAAAAACGGAGTCGAAAATCAATGCCTGAAGTGGAGCTTTCTCATCCCCCACAGGATGTGGAACGCGTTGCACCACAGCATCTAATATATCGCTAACACCTTCACCTGTCTTACCAGATGCGCGAATAATATCAGAACGGTCACATCCAATCAATTCTACGATTTCATCTTCAACCTCTTCTGGCATGGCAGAAGGCATGTCAATCTTGTTGATGACAGGGATAATCTCGAGGTCATGCTCGATGGCCATATATAGATTAGAGATGGTCTGCGCTTGCACACCTTGCGTAGCGTCGACAACCAGCAAAGCACCCTCGCATGCAGCTATGCTCCTACTTACCTCATAAGAAAAGTCCACGTGACCCGGAGTATCAATCAAATTTAATATATAATTATGTCCCTCATATTGATATTCCATTTGGATAGCGTGGCTCTTAATTGTAATGCCTCGCTCTTTTTCCAAATCCATGTTATCAAGCATCTGTCCACCAGTTACTTGAATCGTTTTAGTATATTCCAGTAATCGATCTGCCAATGTTGATTTTCCATGATCAATATGGGCAATGATGCAAAAGTTTCTTATTTGATCCATCAGATGTTTTCGTTATCGTATCAAAGATTGTACTACCGCTATGAAGGAAGTTCAATCGTTAGTTTAAAAGAGTGAAATCAATCCTTTTGTTAGTAAATAGTGCCATGAATTTCATTATGTTCGTCAAACTGATTCAAAGGCCTCCAATCTTATGCAAAGATAACTATTTAAAACCATATATCAACGAACGAAATGATAAAATTAGTAAAAACTTTGTATCTTTGCAGTGGATAGAATCCGCCCAAACATAACTGAAAAACTAGCTTTTCACTCGGCACATACGAGCTTCGAAATGCTTATAATGTAAGAAAACATGAAAAAATCATTCATCGCTATTTTATTGATTCCCATGCTGTCTTCATGTCATGAGAGTCTGGAAGACAGATGCGCAAGAGAAGCCAAGGAATATACGGATAAATACTGCCCTACCCCAGTTGTTAATGGCACAAGGACGGACAGTGTGACCTTTCGCAAAGACACCAAGACCTACACTTACCACTGTTCATTTGTTGGTGAATTGGACAATGCGCAAATTGTAGCACAGAACAGGGATAAAATACACCAACTCACGGTGAAGGAGATTAAGGACAATACAAGTATTAAGAAACTAAAAGATGCAAAATATAATTTTGCCTACATAGTGCATTCAGATAAAGAACCACAGAAAATATTGTATCAGCAAACAATCAGCGTTGCCGACTATCAAGGTACTTATTGAGGGGGGGGGCTTTGTTAGAATCTTGCAGACATTAGACGATATACATTATCGTGTAATCTAAAAAGAGAATGCATCGAATTTGATGCACTCTCCTCTATGACATGTTCCTGTTATTCAGGTTTCATATTGGTGTAAACAGTTTGCACATCGTCAAACTCTTCAAGCCGCTCTACCATTTTATCAATCGTTTCACGCTCTTCGGGAGTAACGTCTTTCAAGTCGTTCGGGATGTATGTAAACTCAGCACCTGTCACTTCAAAACCGTCCGTTTCCAGATGCTTTTGAATTTCACCAAAGCTCGTCGGGGCGCCATAGATGGTTATTTCGTCCGTCTCCTCATCTTCATCATATTCATCTTCCACACCATAATCTATGAGGTCGAGTATCAGTTCATCCATATCCAAGCCATCTTTCTTCTTAAAAGTGAATACGGCTTTATGGTCAAAGAGGAATGCCAGTGAACCACTTGTTCCCAAGTTGCCATTGAACTTATTGAATACAGACCGCACATCCCCAACAGTTCGGGTGGTATTGTCCGTCAAAGTGTCTACCAAGATAGCCACTCCATGAGGACCATACCCTTCGTAAGTGACCGATTTGTAGTCGCTTTGATCTTTCCCCATTGCGTTCTTAATGGCACGATCAACATTGTCTTTCGGCATGTTTTCGCGCTTGGCATTGGCTATGAGGGCGCGCAAAGCGGGATTGTTTTCAGGATCAGGTCCTCCAGCTTTTACTGCAATTGCAATTTGTTTACCTATTTTCGTGAATGTACGAGCCATGTGACCCCATCTTTTCAGCTTCGTTGCTTTACGATACTCAAATGCTCTTCCCATTGGAATAAAATTATTTAATCCTCTTCATTGAAGAGGTTTAGGACGAAGAACTTTCGTTCCTAAATGTTGATTGTTAAATGATATATGAACGTTTATATTCACAAAACCATGGCAACCGAATCATCGAAGTTCAGCGCCAAGCTTTTCTGTGAGATTCTTTATAAGTTTCTGCATGATTCCGTCAATCTGCTTGTCATTCAATGTTTTTTGCTCATCTTGCAGAATAAAATTGACGGCATAGCTCTTTTTGCCTTCCGGCAGATTCTTGCCTTCGTAAACATCAAAGAGCTCAACGCGCTTCAGTAACTTCTTTTCTGTCTGGAAGGCAATCTTTTCTATCTGCTCGAATTCTGTTTGCTTATCTATCAACAGGGCCAAATCGCGACTAACGGCAGGATACTTAGACAGCTCTTTGTACTCAACCTTATTCTTACGAGTTAATTTCATAAGTGCCGTCCAGTTGATTTCAGCAAAATAAACTTCACCGGATACATCAACCTGCTTTAGCAACTTTTTACAAACAACACCCAATTCAGCAATGATTTTCCCTCCTCGATTCATGATGCTCAAACCATGAGAGAAGATGTTGTTGTCACTTTTTTCTGTTACCAACATGCCAGAAGGCACGCCTAACCGGGCAAAAATATTTTGAACATAGGCTTTCAGTTCGTCAAATGAACTAGGCTCATCTGCATGTGCCCAACTTCCTTCCACACGCTTACCAGTAACCCATAGTCCTAAATGATAAGCTTGCTGATATGCCTTAATCGGATCTTCCTCATTCTCTCGCTCTGCTACATATTGGTAGCAGTTACCAAACTCAAAGAAGCGTAAGTTTGTTTGCTTACGGTTCACATTGCGCATAATGCTTTCAAGGCCTCCAAACAACAGCGTCTGGCGCATCACACCCAGATCGGTACTCAAAGGATTCATAATCTTTACGGTTGCCTCCTCTGGGTAACGGTTCAAATCATGATAAAAAGACGTCTTGGTAAGCGAATTGTTCAGAATTTCATGAAAACCACATCCAACCAACTGTTCACCCACCAGGTTTTCCAAATGGGCAGCCCTATCCTCATCACCCTGTATGGCCAACGAACTCTTGAGCTGTGTTGGAATTTCAACGTTGTTATAGCCATAGATACGCAGGATATCCTCTACAACATCACAGGGACGCTGAACGTCAACTCGGTATGCGGGGACAGACAATCCAAGACCTTCTTTATTCTCGCTCTTGATTTCCATTTCCAGGCTTTCCAAGATGCTCTTCATCACTTCTGGCTCTATCTTTTTACCAATGAGACCATTCACATAATCGTATGAGAGTGACACTTGGGCGTTTTCAATAGGTGCAGGATACACATCTTTAATCTGCATGCTAACCTTACCCCCTGCGAGTTGTTGACACAATATCGCAGCTTGTTTAAGTGCGTATATCGTGCCATTAGGGTCGATGCCTCGCTCAAAGCGATAGCTTGCATCCGTACTCAAACCATGCCGGCGTGCGCTCTTGCGAATCCAGGTTGGGTGGAAATAGGCACTCTCCAAAACAACATTGCGTGTTGTTTCATAGGTACCACTACCCTTTCCACCGAAGATTCCGGCAATACACATCGGGTGTTCTGCATTGCAAATGCTTAAGTCGTGTTCACCCAAAGTATGCTCATCACCATCAAGGGTCACAAACTTGGTCCCCTCTGGCTGTGTTCTCACCACGATTTGATGACCTTCAACCATGTCGGCATCAAAGCAATGCATGGGCTGTCCGTAAGCCATCATCACATAATTTGTGATGTCAACGATGTTATTGACGGGTCGCAAGCCGATTACTCTCAGCTTGTTCTGCAACCACTCCGGACTTTCTTTCACCTCACAATCCGTGAGTGAGAGACAGGCATAACGCTTGCAGGCCTCTGTATTCTCAATCTTGACATCAATGGGCAAGTCTTCATTATCTACCTTAAATTCATCACAAGACGGACGATGCAGACAGGTTTGATACCCATTTTGCTTCAACCATGCATACAAATCACGAGCTACACCGTAATGAGACAAAGCATCAGACCGATTGGCTGTGATGTCTATTTCGATAATCCAATCGCTCTCAAGGTTATAATATTCTGCAGCAGGCTGGCCTACAGGGGCATCTTCTGGCAACACAATGATACCCTCATGTGACGTACCAACACCAATTTCGTCTTCGGCGCAAATCATTCCGAATGAGTCTACGCCTCGTAATTTGCTTTTCTTGATGGTAAACGAATCATCACCATCATATAAAATACAGCCAAGGTCGGCTACGATGACTTTCTGCCCAGCAGCCACATTGGGGGCGCCACATACAATCTGCTGAGGCTCTCCCTTCCCTAAGTCTACTGTCGTGATATGGAGGTGATCGGAGTTGGGGTGCATTTCACAGGTCAACACCTGCCCAACATAAAGTCCTTTTAGTCCTCCCTTGACGGTTTGAACTTCTTCCAAGGCATCCACTTCTAGCCCTGTAGAAGTTAAGGCTTGCGCAACTTCCTGCGGAGTCAAGTCGAAATCGACATATTCTTTAAGCCATTTATATGAAATATTCATTAGATAGATGAATTTTAAGTGTATTCGTAAAGCATTGCAAAATTACTAAAAAAACAAGACCCTTACAAATGTTTGTTCAAAAATGAGTGTCACAAAACCTATCTTGAGGAAAAGATAGTACATCGATGCACGAGCAAACAACCGAATCGCTTGATGGAATAAACCAAAGAGGGCATGTCAATTTTTTGACACACCCTCTAGTACAAAACTCATTCACCTTAAGTTAATCAAGCCATTTTACATAGTTGAAATCTTGATGGTGTGGCAGGTTTTTATGCTTTGGGAACATACGCACGCATGATTTAAAGGTGCCGGCATCATCAGGATCTATTACTGCTTCAAAAGTATATTGATTGCCTTCGTGCCCTGTCATCTCAAAGGGACGTACGCGATAAAGCTCACGACCTTCATCATCGGGTAAGGGTTTCAGTGTCACCAGCTCCAAACCAACAGCATCCTCCAGGCCTTGTTCGTCAATCACATATTTAATACGATATTCAACACCTGTTTCGCCACCGTTTGTCAAGAACTCAGTATCCTTTGAAACAACATGGATGGCATCCCAACGCTCGGCCACTGTTTCTTTCCAATGCGCAATCTCTTTAGCCAGCTTGGCATCTTCAGCGGCCAACTCAGTAAATCTAGCTGCTTGCTTCTCGTAGAACTTGTCGTAGTAATCGTCCAACTGACGCTTCATCGTGTAATGAGGTGCAATCGTCGCAACGGATTTCTTCACCACGTCAAGCCATTGTTCGCTATAGCCTTCCTCATTCTTATTATAATACATAGGAATAATCTCATTCTCTAAAAGCGAATAAATGGTAGCCGCATCCAACTGATCTTGGTACTCTTGGTTCTGGTAAGTGCGCTTCTGAGGCAAAGCCCATCCAGCTCCTTCTCTGTAACCTTCTACCCACCAGCCATCGAGCACGGACAAGTTGACAACACCATTCATCTCGGCTTTCTCGCCAGACGTACCCGAGGCTTCGAGTGGACGCGTAGGCGTATTCATCCAAATATCTACACCAGAAACCAGTCTACGGGCCAAATGCATGTCGTAATCTTCCAGGAAGATGATTTTACCTAAAAACTCTGGGCGCTGGCTAATCTCATAGATACGCTTGATGAGATCTTGACCTGCTCCATCTGCAGGATGGGCCTTGCCCGAGAAGAAGAACAGCACAGGGCGTTCTGGGTTGTTCACAATCTTTGACAACCGATTGATGTCTGTAAACAACAAGTGCGCTCTTTTATAGGTTGCAAAACGACGACAGAAACCTATCATCAACGCATTTGGATTGATACATTCAAGCAGGGACATCACGCGTGACGGATCGCCTTGGTTCTTCAACCAATTCTCGGTAAACTTCTCACGGATATACTTCACCAGCTTATTCTTCAACTTCATGCGCGTTTGCCAAATCTCTTCATCCGGAATCTTCATAAACGCGTGCCAAATGTCTTCGTTGCTCTGGTCGCTCATAAACGACTTGTCGAAGTACTTGTCGTAAAGGTCACGAAACTCTGTCGAAGTCCATGTTGGGAAGTGTACACCATTGGTCACATATCCTACATGGCTCTCCTCTGGATAAGATCCTTTCCAGATAGGAGCGAACATTTTTTGGCTTACCCATCCGTGCAACTTGCTTACGCCATTAACCTCTTGTGCGGTATTGCATGCAAAGGTACTCATGCAGAATTTTTCTGTATGATCGTCAGGATTCTGACGTCCCATTCCAATGAATTCATCCCATGTGATACCCAAACGCTGTGGATAGCCTTGCATGTACTTTCCGAAAAGGGTTTCGTCAAAATAGTCGTGGCCTGCCGGAACGGGGGTATGCACGGTGTACAGTGAGGATGCTCTCACCAATTCCATTGCCTGATTGAACGTCAGTCCGCTCTCAATGTAATCACAAAGACGTTGCAAATTACACAGCGCCGCATGGCCTTCATTGCAGTGATAGATGTCTTTCTTGATGCCCAGCTTCTTCAAAGTGAGAATACCACCAATACCCAGCAATATCTCTTGCTTGAGTCGATTTTCCCAATCACCTCCGTACAGAGCGTGAGTAATGGATCTGTCAAACTCTGAGTTCAAGTCGTTGTCTGTATCCAACAAGTACAATTTGATGCGACCCACATTCACACGCCATACATATGCATGCACCACATAATCGAGATAGGGTACGTCAACCACGATGGGGTTGCCATTCTCATCAACCTCACGCTCAATGGGAAGCGAGTTAAAGTTTTGAGCCTCGTATTGAGCAATCTGTTTACCCTCCATATTGAGTGACTGCTTGAAATAGCCGTAACGATACAAAAAGCCTACAGCACACATATCTACATTGCTGTCTGATGCCTCTTTGAGGTAGTCGCCAGCCAACATGCCCAGACCTCCTGAATAGATTTTCAATATCTGGTTAATGCCATACTCCATGCAGAAATAGGCAACCGAGGGACGCTTCTTATTGGGTTCTACGTCCATGTAAGCGCGAAATTGGGCATACACGTCCTTGACACGCTTCATCAACTTGGCATCGTTCACAATCTCTTCTTTGCGGTCATAGTTGAGGCGCTCCAACAACAGCACGGGGTTGTGCCCTACTGCTTCGTATAATTTCTCATCAAGACTCTTGAAGAGACAACGCGCTTCGTGATTCCAACCAAACCACATGTTATGTGCTAATTCGTCCAAACATTTCAGTTGTTCGGGCAATCTTGATTTGATTGTCAACTCTCTCCACTGTGCAGCGTTAACATTGCTCGTCTTAATTTTCATAAATCTTTAATTTTCTTATTTATTTTCTTACTTGATTATTCTATTCTCTACGCATGACAAAGCCTGGTGGTAGGCTGTCTCATAATGCTTAATAAACCGTTGCCACAATGCTTTTTTTGACAAATCGGCCGCTCGCCGGCGTATGGTATTCACCTCTTTAGATGATAACTTTGACAGCTGCATGATGGTTTGCTTGATTTCGTCGGCCACTTCAGAGTAGTTATTGTCAGTACGGTGAATCACTTTCACACCATGCTCAATCTCACTGCTCGTTCCGATTGTTCGATTAACCCACAAACCAAATCCCGCCAAATCGGTTGTAACACAAGGCACACTAAATGCTATAGCCTCCAACGGCGTGTAGCCCCAAGGCTCGTAGTAAGAAGGATAAACGCACAGGTCGTTGCCCACAACCAAATCATAATATGGCAAGTTTAAAATGCCATCATCACCCGTTAGGTAGCACGGAACAAACATCACTTTCACATTGTCATGTTCGGCGTTATGCATATTCAGCGTTTCCAGCATCTGAAGAATGCGGTCGCCTGGCATGTCCCGAAGCCAGTGGGTCAACATAGGATGCTCCAAGGGCGTGTCAAACGATTCTCCCGACGCCAACCTTGTTATCAAGTCGGCTCGCGGCTCGCCCACCCAAGCAGGCACTTCCACTACGGCCAGCACCTTACGGGATAAAGAATCTTGCGACAGCCGTAAGCGGTTGATGGCTTCTAGGAAGACATCGATGCCTTTGTTGCGAAACTCATATCTTCCACTTGTAGAAACAATGAAAGCATTGTCATCAAAAGTATTGCCCATCAAAGCATTAGCAACTTCTATGATTCGCTTTCTTGCCTGCCTACGTTTGCTCGTCAGTTCTTGCCCTCGTGGCACAAAACTGTCTTCAAAACCATTGAGTAATATCTCATCAACGGGCTTATCCAGCAGCTCCTTACACTCGTTGGCAGTAATCTCACTCACGGTTGTAAAGCAATCAACGTGATGTGCGGTTTGCTTCTCTATCGAATGTTTGCTCTGCATGTTGAGTTCCTCGGCCATTTGGTCTCCATGATAGGCCGACAGGTATTCGTACAGAGGCTTATTGTTTCCCGCAATACTTCGACCAATGCTCGTTGCATGGGTTGTAAAAAGCGTGCCAATCTCGGGTACCTGATGGCGAATGTAGAGCAATCCCATGCCGGTCATCCATTCATTTCCATGATAAATCACCTTCTTGGTCTTGTCCAGATAAAAGCGATAAAAGCTCTCCACCACCCTGCCGGCTGCATACGAAAACATGGAAGCTTCGTCGTAATCGCCATAACCGTGCAGACTGTCCACCTGAAACCACTCCCACATTTGGGCGTATATCTCATTTTTCAGTGCATAAAAGGGTTGGTAATCCACTAATATGGCAAGCGGATGTCCTGGAACCGACCAGCGGCCAATTCTGCATGTCAATCCGTCATCAGCGGCTTTGCTCTTCCAATCTGCGAACAAAGAGCTGTCCTCTTGAAAATATGGATTGTCTTGTTCTTTCCAACAATCAGGGCCGATAAAAATGATTCGGTCCGGATATTGATCCTGCAATGTTTTTGCTCGTGTAGAAAGAACGGTATAAATACCTCCCACTTTATTACAAACTTCCCAACTCGACTCAAATATATAGTCGGGACGCAACAAGTCCTTAGTCATAAGAATCAAAATATGATGAGCAAAGATAATATAAAAAAGGTGAAATCCAAATGATAGATTCTTTAATTTTCTTAATACACGCGTTTTATTGATATAAAACAGTAACTTTGCAATAACAGGCAGCATATTGGCCAGTTAGGGACATCTAACGCAACCCTTACCCGAGCCTTTCCGTACACAACTAAAATCAACAAAAGATGAAAAAGTACCTATTTCTTCCTATTTTATGCTTTCTAAGCTTGTTGGCGACAGCACAAAACACGCAAAAGCAGCCTTTCAAGGGTGTCATAGGTAATGCGGAGTACAGAATATACATCAAAATGAATTTGTACGAAAACAACGTTACCGTACCTGGACAGGAAATCTTTGGTGAACTTCCAGGCTTCATGGGTGATAGCATCGATTCTCGAAAATGGTTGTTCACATCGGCCAAGATTCATAAAAACACGGCTAAACTGGCAATTACCAATGACTATGGTAGCGAAGACCTAGTGGCCACTTTAACCTTTAACAAAGACAACACCTACACGTTGAAGCAAGTGGAAGGCAGCAACATGAAAATTGCACGTCAAAGAAAATGGAAAAAACTGCCCAAAACTTTGGTATTCATTCCGAAAGAATAGGCACCTACAACGGGGCCAGGCTTATTGTTAATTGATTGTATTTCATCACTTTCAGCCCCCATGTTCATCACTTGGTATAGGTAATCACCAGCTTTACACTTTCTTCGTTCGTGCGCTTCTGAATCCATTGGCGCATTTGATTGTTCTGTTGGTTCGTCAGCGGCTTCTTCACTTTAAATTGAGCGATGGCTAAAAGGTAAGGCTCGTTTGCTGTGGTATCCAAATTAGCTTCGACAACTGGAGACAACACCAACGATTGCACACCTGGATATAGTACCAACATCTCGTTAAACATATCCACACTCAGTTGTGAATACGAATCAATTTTCCCCAATTTTTCTCGTAAATTCTTGATTTCAACAGCTTGCTCTTGAAGTACTTTGACGCTTTTTTCCCGATTCTTCGAGATGGTTAAAAGATTTCCTCTTTCGGATGCTAAATCAGCAGATTCGTTACCTTGTATCACAGCGAGCTTTAGATGTTTCAGCCGCGAATGCTCATTCAGTTCCTTCTGCGCTTTCTTCTTTTGCTCTGGCGTAATCTCCTTGCCTAAAGCAACGATTTGCAATACGCTGTCTCCATATAGATGTTGCGACACCACTTGTGTTCCTTTCCAGTTCAAATTATGCTGAACAAAGTTACTCAACTGCCTGTCAAACAAGCTGGTTCGCATCATGCGTACAGTCATATATCCTGCTGGTATCATCGTTAAAATAGCAATGGCTAAAATCATACGATGCACAAACTTACAACGTTGAGGGTCCACAAAGTGTTTTCGTCTGAAACGCAACAAGAAGACACCGAAGGTGGTTGCCACGGCAATGAAGACGGTGTTGATAAAATATAATAAAGAAGCACCTGCAAAAAAAGCCAAATTTCCCGTAGCGATACCATATCCTGCCGTACAGAGTGGAGGCATTAATGCAGTGGCAATAGCCACGCCAGGAATGACGTTACCCTTGTCTTTGATAGACGCAGCGACAATACCTGCCGCACCACCAAAGAAGGCGATAAGGACATCGTAAATGGTAGGCTCGGTACGCGCCAACAACTCTGACTGTACACCCTGAAAAGGTGTTAATAAAAAATAAACGGTTGCTGTGATGATACCGATAATGGTCGCCACCATATAGTTTTTAACGGCCCGTCTCAGCAGCGGCAAATCATCGATGCCCACTGCTAAACCCATGCCTAAGATAGGCCCCATCAATGGTGAAATAAGCATGGCGCCGATGATGACTGCCGTAGAATTGATATTCAATCCTAAAGAAGCAATAAACACGGCACAAATTAGAATCCAAAGGTTAGCTCCTTTAAAGGTTACGCCCGATGCTATTTCATCAACAACATCCTCTTCCTTCTCACGATTTTCTGACATATCGAAATACTGTCTCAAATATGCCTTCAACGAAATCTTTTCCATATTGTATGATATTTCGCAACTACAAGGTTATTCTATCTTGTGACGTACTGCTATTTCCGTAAGTATTGAACACTTGGAGCGTCCATTCTTATTTTAGAAAATGCACACCTACTCGTGTTCGTTTATGATTTTGCAAAGATAACAATTTCAAAAGAACCCACCAACAAATTCAAAAGAACTCACCAACAAACCGCCACATTAACTCATTCGGATGTCTAAACGACGAGATACAACCCTGTGTACTGGCTTAACGAGAAGTCTTCCTGCGGTGGTCTGAACACACGACTATCTCGGTTAACAATATAATTTTTGCGTTCATTCGATTAACCGTAACGTCCTTCCAAAAAACGTTAAAAACACAGTATGATTACAAAAAAGATAGCAAAAATTTGGCATATGATTACATTTTTGTTATCTTTGCACTGCTATAAAGGCAAAGAGTTCATTTACATCATGAAACATTCTGAACTAATTCGGGCGTTGAAGAAGGCGGGGTGCCTTTTGAAACGACATGGGGCTTCGCATGACATTTGGATAAACCCCAAGACAGGGGCGAGAACAAGCGTGCCGAGGCACGAGAGCAAGGAAATCAAGGAAAATACCGCAAGGTCTATTCTTGACGACCTTTTGAACGAGTAAAAGAGAGCCGCCATCCACAATAGGTGGCGGCATATCTTCTTCGAATGGGTACGGGTGTGATTGAACTTTTTTAATGAATAAACGATTAACGACATGGAAAAGGTAATAGCAAGAGTAGAGCGAGAAGTGGGTGAAAAAAACTTCTCCTGTTACATGAAAGTAAAAAGCGTCAATGCCAGTGTGCTTGGGCAGGGCAATACGTCAAATGCAGCCATTGCCGATATGCTCCAAGGCTGGAACGACACCAAAGAAGACTTGAAAGAGGATGGTATCGAAGTTTCGCCCATTGAGATTGAATACACCTTTGACATTGGGGCGTTGTTCAACTACTACGACTTTATCAATGTCGCAGGCGTTTCAAGAGAAATAGGTATCAGCTCGGCGGTCATGCGCCAATACGCCACTGGTGTTAGGAGACCAAGCAAGGAACGAAAGGAAAGAATTGTGAAAGGTATCAAGTCGCTTGCCAAAAAAATGGAAATGGCAAAGGTCTATTGATAAACCATTGAATGCTTTGTGCTTCAATATTTTAAATGAACTCTTTGAGCCGTCCGCACGTGAGTGTAGGCGGCTTTTCAGCTTAGTAGAAATTTTCAGGGTAATCATTTGTCAGTTATCTCAATCATTCTGACCTCCGCATCAAGGGAGTAAAAACGTTACGCACTTTAGCAAATCTTGTTTTGCCCACTGTAATATCTGTTTGTGGCCACAACTTTTTAACACAAATGCCGGACGTTTTTTCAACCAACGTGTCCATGTGCCGGGAATATGCGAAATTTTAAGCTGTTTTGATAGCAGCTTGGTTATTAATTATATATGCATTTTTTGAGCTTAGGATACATTCAAAAGATGATGAGTTTTTGCAGGAAAAATCCTGTTTATGCACAAAATAGGCCTTCTATAGCATGTAAATTGCAAGCTGAAATCATGTAGGATGGTCGGTAAAAGCATGCTTATAGCCGATTAATCCGATGTGAATGGGAACAGTGATGGTAATTTTAAGACTCCAAAATCCTAAAAACTCGTCTTTTTTTTGTCTATTTTGCGATTTTACTTTGTCAAATATAACGAACCAATTTAACAAACGAAAGGTTTGTTAACACAACCATCTATTTTTGGTCAGTATCATGAAAAATTTCCACAAATGGCCACCCATAACTGCTTCATGTACAAAATTTGCTATTCCTACCCGTTGGCGGAATTAATTTAAGTTGATAAATATGAGCAAAAAGTTGTACATAACGTTGATTTTTAGTAACTTAGTAGTATTCAAAACGTTAAGTTCAAACCATCGTATGTACAACCTTTATACAAAATTCGTCAAAA
>JAQYPT010000051.1 GCA_028726625.1 Prevotellaceae bacterium
GTATAAGGCTCACGCCGAAACACGCATACCATGCCAACTTCGTTTTCTCTGTTCAGAACGAAACTCCAGAATTTAAAAGTATTCTCACCTTTGTTCGTTTCTAGTAAGAATTGAACGGTTCGTAAATATTCACCCATGAGTGCTATAAAAAACACTCATGCTTCTTGTACTACTTCTGTCTTTATGTAAATCTTTTCAAAGAACGCTTCTTCGTGTTGCTAACGAGTGTTTCATTTGTGTTTCATTCTCGAAAGCGGGTGCAAAAGTAAACACTTTCTTGGCAACTACCAAATATTTTCAGAAAAAAGTTTGATTTTTAAGAGAAACTTGATTTACATCAAGCAAAAGGGGCGTTTTCTAGGCAATCTAGGATTCCTAGGTAATCTAGGATTCCTAGGTAATCTAGGGTTCCTAGGGATTCTAGGAAAACTAGGGATCCTAGGAAGCCTTGGGATTCTAGGAAGCCTAGGGATTCTAGGGGACGTGTGCGGCTGCCATTTATTGAGACATCCCGTCGGCTCGCAGCTTCAAGAGCTCTTCTTTCAAGCGGTTGTTTTCGGCTTTCAGGCGTTGATTCTCTTCCTTCAGCTGCTGCATGAGGCGGTCTTGCTGCTTGCGATAACCTGTGCGGGCCGCATACATGCGCTCTTTGATGCCACCGTGCTCAACAAACTGCTTTTCCAAGTACTTCAAATAATTGCACATCATGCGGTCGGTAAGATGGCACAGTGTTAGCAGCGTGTTGCAATATTCCTCAGCGGTCCACTTGGCGGCAAAAGGCAGGTAGTGGATGGCGAGATTGTGCGTGCGACAGAAGTTCAGCATTCCATCGTAACGTTTGTGCTGACTGGTCCACAGCTCGAGCCTGCGCGTGTGCAGATAGTCTTCGTAATCTTCGCGCAACTCCTGCAACGACCCGCGAGCAACATTCAGCAGTTTAAGTTGCATCTCGGTAGACGTGATTCCGTCTTCCAGCCCTTCCACGATATTTTGTTTTCCCGAACGTGCAGCCTGCACCATTTGGTCTACCGTTCGGTCGCCATACTTGGGCAGGAACTTCTGGCAGAACAAAAAAGTAAGCTGAAAGATGGCATCCGCCTTTTGATAGAATTTCAATTCTCCTACCGGCCTACCGTTTTCCAACACCCATTGATTCTTGTTCTCACCGTCAGCCATCTTCAAATCCCCGATTACGATTACTTGTTTCTCATGCTCTGCAAAGATACAGCATCCAACCAGCAAATGCAAGAAAAGCGGGTTAAAATTTTAGGGCATTCACCAGTTGGTTGCCGCCGGGCAAAAGACATGCTATTACCAGACAAACGCCATGCTATTGCGCTACAATACCCATGCCATTGGAAGACAATTCCCATGCGATTGGCACTTATTCTCCTTGCTATTGCGAATTGCTCCCGTTGCGTTTTCTTTTTCTTATTATTGAAAAAAATATTTACATCGGCGACGGCGACGTTTTTCGCACGCACATTCGACGACGGATAATTAGTATAATCAGTATTATTAGTATTATTAGTATATATAGGAGCCATGCCTGATTATCAAGCAGTTAGAAGGGGGTAAATTGATTGTTCGTTCAATGTTCATTCAATTTCCGTTCAACATTCAATTGGTTTTCAAGTAGGAAAATCACGTCCATGAATCCATCAAAAAGGGAGAGGAAGATGATTAATTCTTTACAAAAGAAGAGGAAAGAAGGAGTAAGTAAATAGATGATTTTAATTTTCCACTCTCATCGAAAAAAACATCATGGTTCAAGATACCTACAAATGGGTATTGCAAGTCTATTTTATATGCAGTACCTTTGCCGCCAACAAAAAAAATATTTCAATGACAAGAAAACGAAAGAAAGACAAATCACTTTGTAAAAAAACTATATGTAGATGCATCAACTTTAAGTTGGTGAATCTTTTTTTGTGAATCATTTTGAATTTCATTCATTATTCAAGACTCCTCAAAAACAAAAAAAGCAAAACATGGAACACCTATCAACACATTCTTTATGTCTGCTACGTATCTTTTACATACTATGCTTGCTTCACACCACAAGTTACAACGCTAACGCTCAAACACATGGCACAACCATACTGCATGGATATGTTACCGATGAGCAGCGACATATTCCCTTGAGTGGTGCCAGTATTGAAATCATAGGGACGGAGAAGCGTGCCACCAGCAACGACGAAGGTAGATATGTTCTGCCCATCAGCGAAGAAGGAAAGTTTACCCTACGGGTGTCTTACATCGGCTATAAAACAAAAAAGACCAATGTAGATTTATTTGTCAACAAACAAGACAGCATTTGCATCAACATAGGCCTACATGCAAACAGTAACACACTACAAGGTGTAACCATCTTGGGCAAAAACAAGATAAGACAACTAAAGCAGTCGGCTTTGCCCGTATCGGTCATAGGCAAACGACAATTAGAGGGAACTGCCACAAATATTAATGACGTACTGGCTCGCACCGTAGGGGTAACAGTACGTAACACAGGTGGCATGGGAAGTGCGTCACGCATATCAATACGAGGGTTGGAAGGCAAGCGCATGGGCATGTTTGTTGATGAAAGCCCCTTAGGAGGAGTAAATAATTTTGTGGCACTCAATGACATTCCTACCTCAATGATAGAACGTATTGAGATATATAAAGGTATTGTTCCCTACAAGTTTGGTGGTTCTGCATTAGGTGGAGCCGTAAACGTAGTAACCAAAGAGTATCCTCCCCTTTACTTCGACGCATCGTACGAGATAAGCTCGTTCAACACTCACCAATTATCTACTGTTCTGAAGCGTACCAACCAACGCACAGGACTGCAGTTTGGCATTGGTGGAGTGTACACCCATTCGGACAACGATTACGACATGGTTTTAGACCATTTGGATGGAAGAACCGTGAAGCGCACCCATGACAAATTTTCCAAGATTATTGGTGGCGCATCTGTGAAAGCCACCAAATGGTGGTTTGACGAACTAAAGTGGGAACTGATATTTACCCACACCCGACAAGAGATACAAGGTATTGACCAATATATTCGTGAGGCTTTCAATAAGTCCCAAAACCTCATGACTGCGCTGAAGCTGCAAAAAGATAACTTTTTTGCACCGGGCTTAGACCTTACTTTTGAAACACTGCTCTCGTACGGACGATATGGAATGACAGATAAAGCCAAGTTTCGCTACGACTGGGATGGCAACCAACTGCCTGCCGTATCGCCTTTTGGTGGTGAGCAAGGCAACCATCCAAGCGATGGCGATAACAAGTCGTATGATTGGAGCGGCAAGCTCAACCTAAATCATCTCATCAATGCACACCACAGCCTCAATCTGAATGTATGTGCCAACAATACGAATATGTTTCCCACCGACTCGCTTATGGATAAGGCTTTAGGATTCAATGCCAACTTTCATAGCAGGATGACATCTACTACTATAGGACTATCGTACGACTTGACACTCTTTAATGGCAGATTTCAAAACGCATTCACGATAAAAGACTTTATATATAGTTCCGACTCACGGAGTATTTCCACTTACTCTATTAGTGAGCCAAAGCCCATCAGCAGTTCAAAAAACTTTGCAGGTTTTAGCAACGCCATGCGCTGGAAGTTCTCCGACGAACTATTGGTCAAGGCATCGTTCAACTCAGAAGTGCGCATACCGTCTACCGAGGAGCTTATTGGCAACGGCTATTCCATATTACCTTCGCCAGCTCTAAAACCCGAGCGCACGACAGGATATAATATTGGCTTGCTCTACCACAAAGCATTAAAAGATGGTGGAATGATAGAAGTGGAGTTGAACAGCTTTTACAACACTTTAAAAGACATGATACGTTTCACACCCGACATGATACCTACCATGGCTCGATATAGGAACTTTGGCGAAGTGCAAACCATGGGAATAGAGTTAGAAGCCAAAGGAGACGTGTTGCCCATGCTCTATCTATATGCCAACACCACATACCAAGACTTGCGTGACAAACGAAAGATGGTTCCTGGCACAGTGGTGGAAAACCCTACCTATAACATGCGTATCCCAAATGTACCTTACTTCATGGCTAATGGAGGACTGGAATATCATCAGGAGAATATTTTTGGTGGTCGAGGACAGAATACCCGCATCATGGTTGACGCCTCATATATACATCAATATTACTACGATTTTGAGATGAGCAAATATCAAGAGCGCAAAATACCCACCTCCATGATAGTGGATGCAGCAATAGAACACACATTACAGAACAGCACATGGAGCTTTACGCTAAAGGTTAAGAATATAGCCAACCGCCGTGTCGTATCCGATTTGAATAGTCCTTTGCCAGGGCGGTCTGTTGCTTTCAAAGTAAGATATTTATTAAAGTGAGACTTGTAGAATCAATTTATCAATTATATCATTAAAACAAAAAAAACGTATGAAAATCAAGATGTTATTGTCAGCCATTGCTCTTTCCGTACTGGCTGCATCGTGTGGTAGCGACGACAACGTTACGCCCCAATCAAAGAAAAATACTGGTGCCAATGCTTTCCAAGGCATTGTTTTTGCAACAGGAGTTACCAACCCCGAAGGCAACAACGGCAGCGTGTACATGCAAGCACTTGTCGACATGACGCCCGGGAAGTACAACAACAAAAACGCCACACCCACAGGATTTGGTTCAACACCTATCATCACACCAAGTGGTAATCTATATTCCTTCCCCGATTATATGGGGAACTCCAAGGCAGAGATTACCCGATACAACATTGACGCGCAAGGCAACTTTGTACAAAAAGGCACACTGTCCATCCCTGCAGGAGCTGCTGCCAGCAATGTGGTAGAACTGAATGAAGAAAAGGCTTACGTTAGTTTTCAAGGTTTGGGGAAAATCATGGTATTTAATCCGCAAACCATGAAGAAACTGACAGAGATAGACCTTAACTCTTTAGCACACAAAGACACCAAGGTAGCCCCAGCTGCCATGATTATCCGAGACGGCATGTTGTTTGTTGGGCTTAATCAGTTTAATTCACAGTGGATGCCAACCTCCAACACCATAGAGCTTGCCATGATTGACACCAAGACAGACCAAGTAAAAAAGCACATTACCAACACATCATTAGGCATGAGTTTTGCAACACGCCCCATAGACGCCAATTCTATCTTTATGGATGAGAACAAAGACATATACTTCAACTGCATTGGAGCATTTGGCTTTATGCCTCAACTTCCTGGAGGTATTGCCCGCATCAAGAACGGAAGCGAAGAGATAGACCCCACATACTGCATTCGATTCGACCAAACAGAAGTAAAGGACTTATCGGTCAAGAAGGGAGAATTTGCAGCAACCACGTTTTACGGAGGTAAAGGCAAACTATACGCTTATCTAAACGCTTATGGCTTAGATCCTAACGCCATGAGCAATCCGTATCTATCAATGACCAACGTACCCGTGGAGATAGATTTATACCAAAAAAGTATTACCAAGATAAAGGGCATGGAGGTTGGCAACCCTCAAGGAACAGCCATTGGTAAACACAGAAATCTAATTGTATTTGGAAGTGCCAACAAAAAGGCAAATGGCTTTTACACCTACAATCCAGAAACAAAGGAAGTAAAAGGACCTGTATTGGAAGTAATGGGTAATCCAAGCTTCTTTTATAGTTTTGCTAAATAAAGAAAAATAGAAGATTGAGTCTGTTCGTCACTTCTGCTTCAGAATTACAAAAGAACAGACTCAAACTTTTTCGCAGTATAAAATACGCTCAACATGCAGACACAAAAAGACGAAATTAAAGAACGAATCATCGCTGTTGCCCGACAAGAGTTTATTGCGAATGGAGTGAAAAACACATCTATGCAGCGCATTGCATCACTTTCGGGCATTGCGGTTGGCAACATATATCATTATTTCAAAAGCAAAGACCATTTGTTTAGATGTGTCATACATCCCTTGTTAAAAGCCTTTGAAGCCTATCGGCAAAATGCCAACCAGTCATCATACGCCTCATTGGACATATTCAGATACGACTCATATTTGGAAGGCATGAAAGAATTGGTCACATCATTAGTTGTTCCCTATCGTAATGAATTAAAACTTTTGCTGAACGAGGCTGCCAACACCTCACTTCATCATGCCATTGACAAGATGATAGAACAACAAAGTATTGACGGAATGAACTACATCAAACGAATGAAGCAGCAATATCCGTACATTAACGACCAAATATCACCTCATTTTCTCCGTGTGCTGTGCAATTTATGGAAAGAAGTAATCAAAGAAATTGTAATGCACGACAATCTGACGCCCAAAGAACAAGAAAGTCTTATCCTCGACTACGTTAAATTTGACGTGGGTGGCTGGAAATACATGATGAACATTCAGGACACATTGGACTTAGAAACCGAAGACTAAACAACAAAGGTTCTAATATCTGTCACTCATGAGGAAGAAAAAAGAGACACAACTGTAAATCGGATGACAACCGAGCGGAGAAGTTTTATCGCAGACGTTTTTTTATAACAGCAGGATTGCCCACTGCCAAACAGTCATCGGGTATGTCATGCACTACCACCGAACCCGCCCCGATAATGCATCGCTTGCCGATGGTAACACCCGGACACACAATGACACCCCCACCCAACCATGTATCATCGCCGATGCTGATGGGATGAGAGGTTTCTTGCGGCAAACGTCGCTCCAGATAATTCATCGGATGCTGCGGCGCATACAGCTGACAATTGGGACCTATAAGCACATGATGCCCAATGCGCACATAAGCCCCGTCCAAGATAGTACAGTTGTAATTAATAAACGTATGCTCGCCCATCGTGATACCGCTGCCATGGTCGCAATGAAAGGGCGGACAGACGGTAGAACTCTTCGGGATGCCGGGGATGAGTTGTTCGATGACATCACGATAACGCTCGTCGGTGAGCGTCATGGTCTGCAACTGGCGACACAACTCTTTGGCCTGCGCAAGACTGGCGGCAATCTCTGGGTCTGCAAAGGAATACCGCTCCTCTGTACGCATCTTTTCAAATTCGGTCTTCATCATTTTCTTTTTCTTGGTGGTAAAGTTACTCATTTTCCTGCATTGCCACAAAGAAAACAACAGAAACACAGCATGTCCTGCTGATGATCTTCAACAGAAAGCCATGATGAGTGAGCCAAGTGTTGCGCCTAATCTTTTTAACTGCATGGAGTCAGATAGATTTGCATCCTTCACATAAATAATTTATCTTTGCAGACAGATACACCAATAAAAAAGACTTATGGAAGTAAATGATTTAGACAGATTGATTAGAGAGCAAGAGGGTTCGTTGTCATTGGCCTTCCCAGCTCTCATGCGAAAAGTATATGTTTGGATGACCTTGGCGCTGGTTCTCACCGGCATTACGGCCTTCGGCGTGGCTTCATCACCGAGCTTGATGATGACCATCTTTCAGACTCCAGCCATTATGTGGGGCCTCATCATCGCCGAACTGATTATCGTCATCGCCATATCGGCAGCCATCAACAGACTGTCCCTCACGACAGCTACGCTGCTCTTTGTGCTCTATTCGGTTCTGAACGGTGCCACGTTTTCGCTGATATTCGCCGTATACACCATGTCCTCCATCGCCAACGTGTTCTTCATCACGGCCGGCACCTTTGGGGTTATGGCAGCATACGGCTATTTTACCAAGCGCGATTTATCATCGTGGGGCAGGCTTCTCTTGATGGCCCTCATCGGACTGATTATCGCTACCCTGGTCAACGTATTCTTGGTTAAGAGCACTGGCTTCGACTTAATCCTAAGCTATGCTGGCGTATTGATTTTCGTAGGACTCACCGCTTACGATACTCAGAAGATTAAACAGATGTTGGCCATGCAGACAGACATGGGCGAAGGTGCACAAAAGGTGGCCCTGTTGGGTGCGCTGTCACTGTATCTCGACTTCATCAACCTGTTCTTGTATTTGCTGCGTATATTCGGAAGGAGAGAGTAAAGACAATGAAAACCATCCATTTGACGCTTGCCGCCCTATCTTGTGCGGCACTGATGAGTTGTGGCAGCTTGCAAACAGATACCACACAAGCTCAAAAGAAAGAAACAAGCACGTTTGGCCAAATACTCAGTGCCATGACCAATGCCGACGCTTTAGGCAACGCTTTCAACAGCGTTATTGGTCTGGACAAGCCAACCGAAGCCCAACTTTATGGCTCGTGGCACTACACCCAACCGGGTGTGGCGTTCACCAGTAAGAACGCTTTGGCGAAAGCAGGAGGCGAAGTGGCGGCCACACAGGCCAAGGAGAAACTGAAAGCACCGTACCAAAGCGTTGGATTCAATGCAAGAAACACCGCTCTTCAGCTAAACAAGGACAAAACCTTCACCATTCAGTTGGCTGGCAAGACCTTCCAAGGCTCGTACACTTACCACCCAGACGAATGCAAACTGGATTTGCAGACGTTCCTCATCACCTTTCCGTGTTATGTCAAACGCACGCCAAAAGGCATGAGCTTTCTCTTGGAATCAAAAAAGTTGCTCACCCTGTTTCAGGCCATTGCCAGCATCAGTGGTGACAGCAAGCTGGAAACCATCGGCAAGATCAGCAAAAATTACGATGGCATCCGTATGGGATTCGAAATGGGAAAGTAAATAGACCAAGGCGATAGTAAATCAATCATGGAGAGTAACCTGATATTATACACGAACGACAATGGCGACGTAAGCATTCAAGTACGCTACGAAGATGGAACTTTTTGGCTTACTCAAAAACGCATGGCAGAGTTATTCAACGTAAGCGTGAGTGCCATCAACAAACATCTAAAAAGTATCTTCAACACGTGAGAACTATCGGAAGAGGCAACTATTCGGAAATTCCATATAGTTCAAAACGAAGGCACTCGCCATAAAAGCTGCCTCACCTTCCCCAAGTTTGCCTTTTGTTCCTTACCCTTTCGTTCCGTCTGCACATTATGCACGATGGAAAAAGTGATAAAATGGATAAAGATTATAACAAAACATGATATTTTTCTTCCTGTATCACTTTTGTTTCATATCTTTATTGCAGAAATCAAACTTTATCCCTATGACAGAAAAAGACAGCAGCAAAGAAATCAAGTTACTACAGCCGAATAATGTTACATTCAGTTAGTTGTCCATCACCCCAACGCTGGACAACTTTCTGTGACCGACATTGCAGATGCACATGACATTAATACCGGATGTTCCTTGCGATTAGTTTCGCCAGCCTTATATAACCATTAAATACAACGAATCAGGAGTATATAACCAAAAATAGAATTGTCTAAGAAGCGCAATTAGTCTAAATAATCAACACATTAAGAAAAAAAATGAATACTATATTAAGCTCACTAAATTTATCAACACTCCATTACTATGTTGTATTGCTTTTATTTTTTGTTGGTACTGTTACAACAATAGTTTCAATAATTAAAAATACACATGAAACTAACAAAAAACTTAAAAGGGCAATTTTAGAGCGTGACTTCTTGGCTTTAGTAATTTTTATCTACTTCATCAGTCTATCAATTTCAAATATTATTTACAAGGAATAAATAAAAATAAATTTAGCTGGTTACTTGCCATTGAGTATGTGTGTTGTTTTATTTTTGTCATGTTCTTCAAGTGAAGATAACGAAACGGTATCAGCAAATACAGAAATTGCTGATGAAAGTATAGTTGGATTGGAACAGTCTCAGCAGTTACCAGCCGCTGTTATCCAAGATTTTGCAGATAAAATATCTCAACTATAACCCAAGTTCTACCCCCGCTGTGACTCTTGAAGAAGATACATTGTGCGAATTATCAAGCGTTCTTGCAAAAAGAAACAGAAGTTTTTCTTGTACAAAACGACATTGATGTTTCTGAAATAGAGAACTGTAAAGATGGCGAATATAGAATGGCTTATATTGGCACTCTCATTTTAGATTACATAAAGCGATGAATGCTGAAAACCTGACCAGAGCATCAATAGGCGAATGTGTTTTAAGAGGAGCTGGTGCAGGAGAACTTGGATGATGCGAAACAGAATAGTGTTCATCCGATGCCAATACGAAGGCGCAGAACACTATCCATCAATCACTTACAATAGATATGGGTTTAGCCGCTAATCTGTACGGAATTAGCGGCTAAACCCATATTTCTTATACCACAATTGCGTGACTATTGCAAAGCAAGTGTGCGCCTGTGTTTCACCACCCGCTCTGTTCAGGCGAAAACACCCATTTGTTATCCCTGCATGAAGCGTTGCTTATCTACCACGAAGCGCAGGTGGTCGCCTTCGCCAATCACCTCGCCATCCTGCTTGGCCACCACGTGAAAAAACAGTTTGCGACGGTCAATCTTTGTCAAAGTGGCCGTGGCCTCCACCATCGCGCCCACCTTGCTCGGTTTGAGATGCGACGAGCTGATATGCCCACCCACCGTGGTTTGTCCTTCTTCCAATTCGTCTGCCACCGCCAGCATGGCAGCGTTTTCCATCAAGGCCAGCATGGCAGGCGTGGCCAATACGGGCAAATCGCCCGAGCCAATGACTTGTGCGGTTTGCGCTTCGCTGACGTTCAACCGGCTGGTATGCGTCAATCCTTCTTTCAACATCGTTATCATTTTTTAGATTCAATATTCACTTCAACCATGGCGGGGAACATGTACGCCCAGTCGTTACGCTGGAAGAGCGTTTGCCGCATGGTCGATTCCTTGCGCCTGACACGTCCACGAAACAACAATCGCTTGCCATATTTGATGGTCACCACTTTATCCAAATCAACCAAGTCGTCATTGAGATAGATGGTCAGCGAGGTGTAATCGCACGCGGTGATGTCCACCCGATTGCCATGAATGGACGCGCGCACCATCTTGCCTGGTGCCAACTCTTGCTGGGGTGCGCCCAACCAATAGAAATAAGGCTTCACCACTTCGGCCTGCTGCCATACAATCTTCTTGGGATACGG
The DNA here is from genome assembly GCA_028726625.1 of Prevotellaceae bacterium. Lineage (GTDB taxonomy): Bacteria > Bacteroidota > Bacteroidia > Bacteroidales > Bacteroidaceae > Prevotella. The sequence goes on from JAQYPT010000051.1 coordinate 10,957, forward strand.
GTTGCGGCGGAATTGTTGCATCCATGGCACCGCAGCCGAATCAACTCGATTCATCCAATGGCCCACACCTTTTATAATATGTGTTTGATGAACGTATCCCGTAGGATCGTGCTGCTGCAGCGAGTCCATTTGCAGTCCCCGCTGTGCAGCCAACGTATTGCGATGGTAGGCCGAGTCGCGCTCACCGCACCAAATCATGAAAGGCGTGTTGCGAAGATTCAGCAAAGACACGTCGCCAGGATGGCCCGCCATCATCGAAGCCGCCGCCCACGAGTCGGCCATGCGCGGGGCCATGCGCCACACGCCATCGCCACCAGCCGAGTAACCCATGAGGTATACCTTGTCTGGGTTGACGCCCTCGAAGGCCACGCACATCTGGATGAGTTGTTCATAAATTGGGTCGATACCTTCGTGGCACCACATGTTCCACAAATTCCATGGTGCACGAGGAGCCACATAAACAGCCTGTTGGGGTCGGTAAAGATACTTCTGATTCTCCCACTGCTGATTGTTCACCGCTTGAGTGGTTCCACCTCCCCCATGAAGCGAGATAAACAAGCTGTATCCATCAACTGGTTTGTCACCGTAAACCGTCCACCACAGCGGCATAGAAACCCCATTATGCGTCAGTGTACGAGCCCTGTGATACAGTCCCAAACGTGCTCGGGTTGTTTTCATCCACTCCTTCTTGAGTCGCTCACCAATAAGCGGCACTTCAGCTTTAGCGATAAATCGCTCGCGCATGGCACGTTTGGTGTGCGAAAAGACAGACAGAGACAGCACGAGCACAAGCAGCAGGGTGGCTCCCCATCGATAGGTTTGTTTGTTCTTCATCTTCAATTATTTGCTTGGTTGTTACGCAAAGATAGCATTATTCTTCGACATCCTCCGCCTTGAAAGCACATTTTTCTCATAAACTTTCATTTACCCCGCCCATCGCAGTAGCGGTTTTACCAGACCTTTGTCGTAAACAAGAGCAGATGATACCCTCCACTTCTTCTCTGTTAATAAGTGTATATAAATGTTGGTTTTGGCAAGAATCGTTTTGTTTTTATGCAAAATTCATTATATTTGCAGCAACCAGTGAATAATCTTACAAACGATGAAGTTAAAAGAGGATAGAATAGAAACCATCAAAATGCTCATCTCGAGCAAGGAGATAGGCAGTCAGAAAGAGCTGCTCGACGAACTGAAAAAAGAAGGTTTCGAGCTGACACAGGCCACCTTGAGTCGTGACCTGAAGCAGTTGAAGGTTGCCAAAGCGGCCAGCACGAATGGCAAATACGTGTACGTTCTGCCCAACGAAACCATGTATCGCCGGGTGCACAAGCCCGTTTCGGCACGCGAAATGATGTGCACGCCGGGGTTTCTGTCCATCAATTTCTCTGGCAACATCGGTGTCATCAAAACTCGTCCAGGCTATGCCAGCAGCATCGCATACAACTTAGACAACAGCGACATCCCGGAAATTTTGGGGACCATCGCCGGCGACGATACCATCTTTATCGTCGTTAAGGCTGGCGTGAGCGAATATGAGATAACGGACTTGCTCAACGAACTGATGTTAAAATAAACGCATGGTGGGAAAGCATGCAACTTTTCTCGCCTCAGCAACGTCTAACGTACAATTAAACCCAAAAGAAAAAATGTCATGAAGAAGAAATTAACCTTATCCAGCAACAAGATGATCGGAGGAGTTTGCGGCGGCCTGGCCGAGTATTTTGATTTAGACCCTACCCTCTTCCGTGTGCTCTATGCCGTGGCAACGGTGTTCACCGCTTTCAGCGGACTGATACTTTACCTCGTTTTGTGGATGATTATCCCCAAGAAATAACCGGTAACGAGAGTTGTTTCATGGCGTACATGGCTTCACGGGATGCGATTTTACCTGCGTCCCGCGCATGCTTTAGTGTGCATACTAGAACGAGCTGAAATCCCATAACGCCCATACGCTGACGGTAAAAGGCTTACTGGCTACATGACGACAGCAGCCGATTGATGGCCAAAACCGCTCGATAAGCAGCACAGGAGGATTGATTCTGTGCAGTCTTTTTATTGCATTCATCTATGGCTGGTTCTATAAATTACCACCGCACACAGTCATCAAATGTTTATGAAATACGTTTTGTTATCTTTTGGCTTCTTTTTGGTTCAAAATGTAAGTTCGTTCAGTCGTGTAGCTCGCTACACTCCTTCACTCTCTTGCATTTTGACCTCAAAAATAAGCTCAAAATCTAACAAAGCTA
>JAQYPT010000052.1 GCA_028726625.1 Prevotellaceae bacterium
CAACAGGTAAAGTGGAGGGTATTAACAATAAGATAAAAGTGATGAAACGCAATGCATACGGATTTAGGGATGAACGATATTTTAAACTAAGGCTATATGCACTACATGACTGTCGTATCACTCGAAAAGTCGGATGAACCTTAATTTTGCTCCATGAAAAGTGCACGGCGCTATTTTAATCGTAATAATCACACCCAGGACGACAAATGGAGTTCTGCTAAAAAAAACAAACAGTATGAGGAAAATTTTAGCTTTATTCATTGGTATATGGATATGCCAATTGAATGTTACTCAAGCAGTAGCACAGAATGTGACCATCAGCCCTACAACGGGTAAATTGGTTGCTGGTCTCACCTATGAAGGTGAGTTGGGTTTTGAAAGAGGTTGGAGCTCGCTGTGGAGACATGAGCAGTTGCCGCTGACGCTTACCGTTTCCGACAAGGGCGACATCTCTGAAAGTGGCGTGCTGACAGATCCAGCAGGTGACATCATTCTGGATACGTCACAAGGTAAGTATGTTGTCGTTTCTGGTCAACCGTTGACGACAGAGTTGCACATGTGTATTTCCTTGCCAATAGGTTATCGGTTCACGGGTTACCGCATGGTGCTTTTGAACAATGTCAACGGCAAGACCATCAGCGATTTAGAGCTGGCTACCATTGATAAACAGATGTATGAAACGGGCAGCGACTTCGATTTCAATCAGTCCAAGGCCACCACTGGAAACATGCCAGGAACCAACGATACGAAAGAGTACGTCATAGAACGCACCAGTAAGAATGAAACGGATATGGGCAACAATCTTTATTTCTTGCTGCATCATACTGTTTCGGGGTTCTATGGCGTTACCTTAAAGTCGTGCGAACTCTATTTCACAGCCGAAGATGCTTTCGATGCCAAGGCAGCACCAGACTCGCCTGCAGATATCGTCAGCCAAGGCGTGAACATGATAGGCTCTCCGTTCAATACAGGTAAGTTGGATTTGGGGGAGATAAAACCTCATACCAAAAATGGAAAAACCTTTTATAGCTACGATTACCAGAATGTAGAGGAACTCAAGGCCAGCAACTGGCTCTATCAGGAGGATGCCGTAACTGCTGACAAGAAGCTGCCAACCACAGCTGGATCTGGAAGTATCCAAGCCTTGCAGAATGGCGGACAGTTCTACTATGCGTTGGGCAATAACACCTATTATATAGAGTCGCCAACCGCTACTGTCACACAGAATGGCATTGCGGTGCCTTTGGGCTATCGCATCACTGGTGCCAAGATTAAGTATCATTACGGGAAGGCAGCTGCCGCAGGAAACATAACTTATAATAAGAAAACAGTACGCAACCCAGCCTTCACGCCATCGCCTTACACACTGAAGGTGTACAGCACAAACAAGGGCGAGGTCACAGAGACACGAACTGTAAACAGTGGAGCTGACGGGACGGTGGAGCTGACAAATCTGAACAACGATGCAATTAAGTTTTCTATTGAGGGACTTGCCGAGGACACCAAGGCGCTTCTTACTTTTGAGCTAACCCTTGAGGCACTCAACCCGTTTATCAACAACATTGACATCATCTGCCACTCGTTGGCTGCGAGCGGTCCTACACTGATGCAGCAGTTCACGAGCAACGACTTCCAGGTGTCTGGTGGCAAGTTCGTCTTCTATGTGCCGCAAGATTTCTTTGGAGGCGGTGAGCAGAAGTGCCGCTTCACATTCGAAAATCTGTACAGCAAATATGGTGATGAGACCTATCAACAGACAGACCCACGCCATGCCCGCTACTTCTTCGTGAAGTCAAAATACTACAACGATACCGACGGACACCAGTACAGTACCACAGGCAACGAGCCTGCTTCTGACAAGATTGCTACATCTATGTGTGGAAATCAGGCATTCAAATACAGCAATATTGATGAGCTGAGCAACACAAATATCTCGGGCAGCGCAACGCAGTTGCAGGAATATCCTTACTCGGAGGCTCTCTATTTGGAACAGGGAGGCAGTTTTTCCGAGGACATCGTGATCAAGGTGGGTGAAGGAAAACCCTGTTATTTGTTTACTGCCGATGAAACCCGATGGAACGTTGCGCCAACCACGGCCATGGAACACCGTTACTACGCCTATTATCTCATGGACCTGAAGCTGGAGACAAAGGACTATGTAGCTAAGTGTGTGCTGACTAAGATTTATGACAAGACCTGCTATAACCGAGACGGCAATGATACCGAACTGCCTATGTATGGTGGCGAATTCAAGGCGCTGGATGCGATAACGGGCGATGAAATTCCTGCTGGCAGAGCTTACCTAACCGTTCCGATGATGAAGCAGGCCCTGAAAGATGAGCTCTATGGCAATCCAGAAAAGCATATTGCGGGCGTTGGAGCCACGGGCATGCAAGTTCTCTATTTGGACTATACCAACCTATACTCCGTGCATATCCCTGAAGCCAGCGAGATGAACGCGATGAAGGCGCTGCTCAATCCCAACTGCCTCATCTACTTCCCAGAGCGTACCTGCTACCAAATGGATAACTATGTACAGAAGACCAAGAGCGGAGACTATCGAGCATGCAAGAACATCGTGATAACCGACCGTCAGCCTTTCTACGCACCTTACAAGATTACCGTCCCAGCAGAGAACTACGCAAGCTATAAGCGTGAGATTACCATTCCTGCCAATGGCAAGGTGGCCTACGCAACGGTGGTTCTCCCATTTACCTTGGAGGTTACAGATGGGGTACATACTAACGAGGATGGGCTGTGCTCGTTCAAGGTGAGCAAGATGACACCAGAAAACTGTTTGGCATTGGATGATGGAGAGTACGCTTCTGCCCTGAGTTATCGCGGTAAGGCAAAGTTCGACCTGATTACAGAAACACACACAGAAGCCAATGTGCCATACATGGTAGAGGTGACGACGGCTCCTACGGATGAGAATATCTCGTTCATAGCCAAACAGAAAGGTTCTGACATCATGGCAACGAAGGGAAGTGCGATGAATGCTACTGATTATACATTCAGTGGAGAAACTGCAACAGGCAAGATAGGTGCTACTACTTATAACTTCCACAACTACGGTTCGTATGCTGGAAAGAAAATTGACAGGACTGCAAAGAAAGTGTTCTATTTTGCGAAGAACATGTATTTGAGCTCCACCAATCTAAGGCCAGAATTCCCGTATGTTTATGTATACCCATTCCGTGCATACTACGAGTATAGTTCAGCGGGTGCTCCTGCCAAGCTGTTCTCCTTCTGGGCAACTCTTGACGAAGAGTTTGGTATGCCAACCGGCATTACTGACACGAATGCAGTACCCGATTTGGCTATTGTTCCAGGGGAGGGAAGCCTAACGGCTTCGGCAAGAGAGGCCACCGTGGTGAAAATTTATGGCAGCAATGGCGTGATGGTATGGTCAGTGAGCCTTGATAGAGGTGAAACCCAGACCGTGACTCTGCCAGGTGGACTTTATGTAGTGAATGGAAAGAAAATCATCGTAAAATAGTTAGGGAGGAAGTCGTTATGAAGAAGCAATATATAGCACCGGAAATTATATCCGTCAACACTTGTTATGGGCAGTTGATGCAAGGAAGTCTTTCTGACCATGCAGATAGCAAGCAATTTGAATTTAAAGTAGAGGATGAGCAGCTTGAGGATTTAACAGATAGCGGATGTCGTAAATACAAGCTTTGGGATCCAGAGGATTTCGACTACTAAACTTTCCTCATTACGATGTGTATTTAGTTTAGGTGATCTGGGCAGGGCGATGAGTTTTGTCCGGATCTGTTTTGTGCTACATCTTTTTCGAGTATGATGACAGAAGCATAAAAACAGGATGGTTTGCTTTGACTTTTCCTCTATTTATCTTACCTTTGCAAAGAATGCCGTGATAACGCTCGCCACACCGTAAATGGCGTGCGTCGGCAGCTAAGAAGATAAATTTTATGGAAGACATGGATGCGAAGAAAGGTTACACGATCAACGTCTGCGGCAGGTTGGTTGACCTATCGAAACCGCTGGTGATGGGGATTCTGAATGTTACGCCCGACTCCTTTTACCAAGGGAGCAGAAAGCAGACGGAGGAAGAGATTGCCCAGCGCACTAACCAGATTATAGAAGAAGGTGGAGAAATGATTGATGTGGGTGCGTTCTCCACACGTCCCGGTGCTTTTGAGGTGACCGAGGAAGAGGAGATGGACAGGCTTCGCCGCGCTTTGGCCATCGTTAGACGCGAGCAGCCAGAGGCTATTGTATCGGTTGATACCTATCGGCCACATGTGGCTCGTCGATGTGTTGAAGAGTGGGGCGCTGATATCATTAACGACGTGTCTGAAGGCGGACTTACGGGCATTGTCAACACGCCGATACACGAGGAGGGAAGCATGTTCGAGACCGTTGCACGGCTTCAGGTGCCATATATCCTCATGTCGGTAAAATCGAATCTGCATGACATGCTGATTGCCTTTGCCAGGGAGACGCAGGAGCTGTATGCCCTGGGCGCAAAAGACATCATCCTGGATCCTGGGTTTGGCTTTGGAAAAACGCTTGACGAAAACTACAAAATCTATCATCACATGGAGCGTCTGCAGGTACTTGACTTGCCGTTGCTGGTGGGGATATCTCGCAAAAGCATGATATTCAAGTTGCTGGGCGGTGATCCTACAACGTCTCTAAATGGCACGACGGTACTCAACACCATCGCGTTACAGAAGGGAGCTTCCATTCTGCGCGTGCACGATGTGCGAGAGGCTGTGGAGGCCTGTAAGATTTACGAGAGAATGCAAGGGGTGTGATGGGGCACAACGGCAACCACACGCCCAATGGCCTCACCCCCAACCCCTCCCCAAAGGGGAGGGGAGTGATTAGCCTTTTGGGTTGCGGAACTATCAACTCGTCAACTTGTTAACTTGTCAACTTGTCAACTAAAAAACTCACAAACTCACAAAATGATTCCATTCGAAATAGGAACGAAAGATATCATTGATATCCTGTTGGTGGCGCTGATGCTATACTACGTATATCGGTTAATGAAAGAAAGCCGTTCGCTCAATGTCTTTATTGGAATATTGATATTTATCTTCATTTGGCTGTTTGTCAGTCAAATTTTGGAGATGCGCTTGCTGGGCTCTATTATGAACAAGCTGGTTAGCGTCGGAGTTATCGGTTTGATTATCCTGTTTCAGGAAGAGATTCGTCGTTTTTTGTATGAGTTGGGTGCGCATCAGCGCTTCCAGGCCTTCTCCAGGCTTTTCACCAATAGCGATAAACAAGGCGAGGAGGATAAGGAAACCATTGTACCCATTGTGCTGTCGTGCATGAGTATGGCTAAGAGCCATGTGGGGGCACTGATTGTCATTGAACGAGGAATGCCCTTGAACGATATCGTGGAAACGGGCGATGTCATCGATGCCAAGGTAAATCAACGACTGATAGAAAATATCTTTTTCAAGAACTCGCCTTTGCATGATGGTGCCATGATTATTTCTAAAAAGCGCATCAAAGCTGCCGGCTGTATCTTGCCAGTGTCGCACGACTTGAGTATACCGAAAGAGTTGGGATTGCGCCATCGGGCTGCTGCTGGGGTTACGCAAAACACTGATGCCATTGCCGTGGTTGTTTCTGAAGAGACAGGTCGTATCAGCGTGGCCATGAAGGGAGGATTTCGGTTGAGATTGTCGGCAGAAGAATTGGAGAGCTTGTTGGCCAAGGAAATGGAGGCTTGATCCTCGGTAAGATTTTCCGATGCTTTTGAACGAAGGATGGGGGAGGAGAAGAAAGTCTGCGTAGTGAGTTTACTGGAACAGGACCTCATATATAATAAGGTGAAGACTTCCGTGATAGATCCTTTAAATATGAACAAACGTTAAATATCCATCTTTTTTCAAACTTTTTTGCTCATTTGTTTGGAGGGTATCACTTTTCGTATTACCTTTGCACTCGCTTTCGCACTAAAAGTTGCGTTTGCGTTACAAAGAAGCGTTCTTTGAAAAGATTTACATAAAGACAGAAGTAGTACAAGAAGCATGAGTATTGTTAAAGATACTCATGGGTGAATATTTACGAACCGTTCAATTCTTACTAGAAACGAACAAAGGTGAGAATACTTTTAAATTCTGGAGTTTCGTTCTGAACAGAGAAAACGAAGTTGGCATGGTATGCGTGTTTCGGCGTGAGCCTTATAC
>JAQYPT010000053.1 GCA_028726625.1 Prevotellaceae bacterium
ACAACTTGCCACACACCGTGAGGTGTAAAAGTACGAAACCGCCGTATGCGGAACCGCACGTACGGTGGTGTGGGAGGTCGGTAAATGTGAAAGTAGGAGGTAAATGCCTTTTATGAATAACATTTACCTCCTACCCGATTACCTCACTTAGAAAACAAATCCAAGATTGATGTAGTAATTGGGTGTCTTGGTCTTACTCGACCATCCTATCGAGCCTCCAATCGGCCCCAACACACTGTTATAGTAGTAAGCTGCCTGACAACCAATCTTTGGACCATGGTCAAACAGGTCATCGAACTTGTCGTCTGACAGGTAACCTGATATCTTTGCGATGACATAGTTGTTGTCTAAGATGCGCTGCTGAAGCCTAAGTTGTGCCGCTACAAACTTATCTTTCACCTGTTCCACATAGGCCGCGCCGGCAAAAGGCATGTGCTGACTGTCAGAAAAGTAATGGAACCAGTCGCCCCCGATGATGTTTTGCAAAACGTATGGTGCATTGGTACCCTCAATTAGTCGGCCATAGAGCATCGGCTGCAGTGTGAGTCTGTTGTTCAGTGGAAACGAGATGCGCCACATGGCGTTCACGATGCTCAATCCGCTATGGTCGTCATAGCCAACGAAATTGTCGGTGTAATAGCCGTAACCCGCCTCAAACTTGGCTCCCTTGGATGGAAAATTCCAATGGTTTTCCGAGTTGAAGCTTATCTCGCCCTGGTAACTAATGAGGTGCAGGTTCTTCAAATCGGTATTCCACCGCTCGCGTTTTACATCCTGCAGTACGGCATCGTGGTGATAAAAGTCATAGCGTCCACCCAGGCGAAAGTTGAAGTTGCGGATGTTGAAGTCGAACGGAACCACTCTCACGGTGTGCTGGTTGTAAATCAGGTTGACGTCTCTTGTTCCCTCGCTATAGATGTTGATGTCCTGATGACGGAACTGATAGGATACGTTAACTTTTCCCCAGGAGCTGGGATACAGTGCAAAGTCGGCATTGGCCATGGTGCGTTTGCCCAGTCGCAGGGTAAAGTTGGCTGCCATGGGGATGGCCTTGCTCCGCACAAACAGTCCCAGGTTGGCCTGTAATGCCACCAGCTCTTCCGTGTCAAACCGCAGTCCCAGACTTGCTTTGGCGTCTTTCTGTCCCTTGGAGGCGATGTGCAGACGCTCGCCATTTTCCGTTGGTGTGATGTAGCAGTCGGCATCGTTGTAGTACAGATCGGCGCGCATCGTGTTGGCTATCTGGTCCAATAGGTTCACTTGTATGCTGTCACGCTTGTTCAGCTTGAACTTGTGTGCGATGTATCTTTGATCAGCTACGTCGACATCCTCGTACACTATGTCAGTTATTTTCACTTTGTCAGGCGGGCTCTCAACCTTGTTCTTGACCAGGTGTTCAGGTTTCTGTCCGGGTGCGATGCCCAATTCTTTTCTCAATTTCTCAAGCTTTGGCCATTGTTTCATGGCCGCTTCCTCGCCTCGCCTGATTAGGGTGTCGATGGCGGCGGTTGAGAATGAGGCCGCCCCATAGCCTTTAGTATCGGTGTTGATGAGGATGTCCGTCTTGGCAATGTTTTCATCATACTTATTCTTACAGTTGATGTCAACAATCTGTCCAATCACGCTGGCACCTTTGTCGAAGTCGCTTGCCGTCTTTGGAGGCTCCTGGACGGTGACGCCAATCACGATGTCGGCTCCCATCTTACGGGCAATGTCTGCCGGGTAGTTGTTGCGCAGTCCACCGTCAACCAACACCATGTTGCCCTTCCTAATGGGCGTGAATGCCCCTGGGATGGACATGCTGGCGCGCATGGCCTCGGTGAGTGAACCTCGGTGGAAAACGTATTCGGTGTTGTCTATGATGTTTGTGGCAACGCAGGCAAAGGGGATGGGCAGGTCGTTGAAATCAATGGAGTCGCGGTAGTTGAAGGCCAGCCGGGCAAACAGCTTTGAAAGATTCTTCCCTTGTATCAGACCTCCCTGACGTGTGCGCCTGTTCTTGCCAAGCCGGATGTCACGGCTCAGCATATAAGTATTTTCTTTTTTCCTTTTGTTCAGGTTGAGGTTTCTCACGTCAACCTTGTCCGACAGCACGAGCGACCAGTCTTGCAGCCTGACGATAGAGTCCATGCAATGTGCATCGTAGCCTATGCAGTACAGCCCACCGATGATGCTTCCCATGGATGTTCCCGTCACAATGTCCACTGGGATGCCAGCTTCTTCTATCACTTTCAGCGCTCCGATGTGTGCCATGCCCTTGGCTCCGCCGCCACTCAGCACCACAGCCACCTTCTTGCGGGCGTGGTGGGTCTGGGCCTGTGCTGTCAGACCGAAGAATAGCAGCATACAGAGAATTAGTGTTTTCCTCATAGCTGGTATGTATTTGTGTTATTTAATGGTTCGCAAAGCGTTGCTCGGCCAGGGCTTCGTACTTGGTCCCTGGCTGGCCATAGTTGGCGTAAGGGTAGATGCTGATGCCGCCACGAGGCGTGAAAAGGCCGGTTACCTCAATGTATTTGGGCTTCATCAGCTTGATGAGATCCTTCATGATGATGTTCACGCAGTCTTCATGAAAGTCGCCATGATTGCGAAAAGAGAATAGATACAGTTTCAGGCTCTTGCTCTCCACCATGCGCTCGCCAGGGATATAGGCGATGCGTATCTCGGCAAAGTCGGGTTGCCCGGTGATGGGACACAGCGATGTGAATTCGGGACAGTTGAACTGTACCCAATAATCGTTCATGGGATGCTTGTTCTGAAAGGTTTCCAACACCTCGGGTGCGTAATCCATTTGGTACTTGGTTTTCGCTCCCAAAGCCTTTAAGCCATCCTCTGTTCTTGTACTTTCCATAAGCCTATACCTTATTTATATTATATGTTGAAGATGCGCAGCACATTGTAGTCAATCCCCTCATCGTACACATCTTCACCCTCGTACGCCTTCAAGGTGCGGACAACGCGGATGGTGACGGGCAACACCAGAATCTCGTAAGCGGTCTTGAACAATACCTGCCAACACATCAAGGGTAAGATTGCCGCAGTAGGTATCACCCCGAAAAAGGCCAAGGGAAAAAAGATGAGCGAGTCGACACTCTCACCAAAGACAGTGCTAAGGATGGCGCGGGCAGAGAAATTCTTCCCTTGTGACGAGATTTTCATCTTGCTCATGACGTAAGCATTGACGAACGAACCGCACAAAAAGGCTATGAATGAAGCAAAAGCAATGCGCGGTGCCAATCCGAAGATGTCGTGAAAGCTCTGTCCAAGCGTCCAATAGCTGGCTCCGGGAATCAAATCGCACAATGCTGCCATCATCACAAAGAAGAAGTTCATGGCAAACCCTGTCCAGATGAGTAAGCGGGCTTTGCGATAACCCCATACCTCACATACGCAATCGTTGATGATGTACGAGATGGGAAAAACGATGAGGCCGCCGGTCAACGAGATGGGACCCACGGCGATTTGCTTGGTTTCTAACACGTTTGCCGTAATCAGGCAAATACAAAAAAGGATGCTGAAAAGCATGAATAGCACACTAACGTGCTGAGTTTTTTGTTCCATATTTCTTGTTTTTTAAGAGGTTTATCAAGCACTCTATAATGAATAAAAATGTAATGTCCAAATGTCTTGATCGCCCAAATCGTCCTTTATCAGACCATCATCTGGTTCATTTGGAAACATTGAATTGTTGTTGAATTTTTGCAAAGTTACATAATTTTACCGATATCGAGCTGTTTTTAAAGAAAAAACGATTATTTTTGCCTCAAATAAACAATAGTATAAAACACAATGAAAAAGTATTTATTCACAGCAGCAGTTGCTCTGTTGGCCACTGCCATGCAAGCCCAAAATGCGGAATATGTCATTACCGGTACTGCTCCGGCAAACGCAAAGATGGTTTATTATTACGACAATGGACAGTTCAGGAAAACTGACAGCGCTACAGTCAACAACGGTAAATTTCAACTCAATGGAACAAAACCGCTGAACACCTTCATCACTGTGGCAACCGATGCAAGCCATAGCATCACCGTCATTAACGACCGCACACCCATCACGGTAAACTTGAACAACAAGAGCGTAACAGGATCGGCACAGAATGTGCAGTTTGTTGCCTTGCAAAAGCAACAGAGCAAACAGGATGAGAAAATGATGGACATCTACAAGAAATATCAAGAGATAGCCGCAGACATGACCATTGAGGGGCAAACCAAGAAGGCTACGCTTGAGAAACAGATGGAACAACTGCAGGAACAACAGGTGCAAGACATCTTGAAATTTACCAATACGCACAAAACCAGTGTGACTCCGGCATACTTCTTGGGACAGATGTTTTATTCGCTGCCATACAACGACCTGGTATCCATCCTCGACAATACCTGCGCTTATTACACCCATCCCATGATGGAAGGCGCTAAACGACAGCTCGTTTCGCTGGGTAAGCGTCGGCCGGGCTTGCAATTTACCGACCTGGCTATGCACGATACACAGGGCAAACCAGCCAAACTGAGCCAATGGGTGGGCAAGGGCAACTATGTGTTGGTTGACTTTTGGGCAAGCTGGTGTGGCCCATGCCGACAAGAGATGCCCAACGTGGTGGATGCCTACAAGCGCTATCATGAGGCAAAGGGATTCGACGTGGTGGGCGTGTCGTTTGACTCAAAGGCTGATGCTTGGAAGAAAGGCATCGCTGACTTGCAACTACCTTGGCACAATATCTCCGACTTGAAAGGCTGGAAGTGTGCTGCCGCTGAGATTTATGGCGTCAATTCCATTCCGTCGAATATTCTGGTTGATCCATCTGGACAAATTGTTGCGCACGACTTGCGTGGTACCAAACTGGCCGACAAGTTGAAAGAAATCTTTGGATACTAAGTTTTTTTCGAACACACTCGGGACAGACTCAATGCCAATCAGAGGCAGAGGTCTCCCGATATCATTGGCTTTGACCACCCAGACGCATTCGACTGGGAACCGTTTGTCAGGCAGGAGTGCCCGTTAAGCGAGGTCAAGGCCATTGAGCAGTCCAACTATTCTTATATAAAGTGCAATGGTCTGCTGGAGTTAATTCGTGCAGCGTGCAAAACTATGTCATCATCATGATTGTTATGCCATTGCTTACCAAACGTCTTGCCGACGTGAGGATTTCGTAATCAGGTGAAAACTTTAAGGGCGTTGATACCTACTGCATGTATGCTGAACGGCTGGTGATCACCGTGCTGGATTCAGTGCATCGGATGTTGCCCAACTCCTTTTCATACAAAATCTGGGCTTTTCTAAATATCTTGGTTATAAAATAAGTTTTTCATTGTCTAACCATTTAGGCAATGAATACAATCGTTCGTACACGCATGATGTCGTGTAACGACGGATATCCGATACCGTGAAGGAAAGTCTGAGCCTTTTGATCTGAAAATAACTAACCTAATTTTAGCATTAATAATACTCACATTATTTAACGAAAAACAAGTTTAATGACATGAAACATCTAAACACTATGATTGCAACCATTGCTCTTGGACTCCTGATGGTCTTGCCTGGCTCTATGTCAGCACAGTTCAACTGGAAGTACAACATCGAAAATGGCAAGATTGTCACTGAAGTACCTCAGCGTCCCGCAGGCCAGCAGTCGGCTCTGCTGATGCGTACACCGAAAATCAAGACCGTACGTGTGGCATTTGTGGGGCTGGGTGCGCGTGGCACCTTTGCCGTAGAGCGCTGGACACACATCCCCGGCATACAGGTCATGGCACTTTGTGATTATGTGAAAGAAATGGCAGAGAATTGCCAAAATTTTCTGAAGAAGGCCTCGATGCCAGCAGCAGATGTCTATTTCGGAGAGTATGGATACAAGGAATTATGTAAACGCAAGGATATAGACCTGGTTTACATCGCTACCGACTGGATACATCACTTCCCCGTGGCCAAGTGCGCTATGGAGAACGGAAAGCATGTGGCTATCGAGGTGCCATCGGCCATGAATCTGCATGAGATATGGCAGCTCATCGACATGTCCGAAAAGTACAGGCTGCACTGTGTGATGCTAGAGAACTGCTGTTACGATTTCTTTGAGCTGAACTCACTGAACATGGCACAGAAAGGATTGTTTGGGGAGGTAATCTACGCGCAGGGAGCATATCGGCATTACTTGTTCTCGTACTGGAATCAGTATTGGAAAAAGGACAAGAGTAATAAACTGGGCTGGCGACTGGACTACAACATGAAATATCGTGGCGATGTATATCCGACCCATGGACTAGGGCCTATTGCGCAAGTAATGAACATCCATCGCGGTGACAGAATGAAGACCCTGGTAGCAATGGATACCAAGTCGTTTAATGGGAAAAAGAATGTTGAGCAAATAAGCGGCGAGCCTTGTAGCAAGTTTGCCAATGGTGATCATACCACAACCTTGATCAGCACAGAGAAAGGAAAGGTCATAGAGATTCATCACAACGTGATGACACCGCAGCCTTACAACAGAATGTATCAGATTACTGGTACCGAGGGGTTTGCCAACAAATACCCCATCGAGGGCTACGCTCTGTCCTCGAAGAACATGAGGCAAGGAGGTGTGATTCCATCTAGTGATGATCTCACTGCACATGAATATCTTTCCAAGGAGGACAAGGAAGCCGTGGAAAAGGTTTATACAAATCCTATTGTGACGAAATATGGTAAAGTAGCCAAAGAGGTTGGTGGCCATGGCGGCATGGATTTCATTATGGACTGTCGCTTGGTTTATTGCCTGCAAAATGGCTTGCCTATGGATATTGATGTATACGATTTGGCAGAATGGTGCTGTTTGGCAGAGTTGGGCGCCATTGCCATGGACAATGGCAATCTTCCGGTTGAAGTGCCAGACTTCACAAGAGGTAGTTGGAATACCATCAAAGGCTACTCACATGCCTTTGCAACACCAGAGGATGAGGCTGCCAACGAAGCTCAGGCTAAAGCGTTCACCGCCAAATTGAAGGAAAAAGGTAAACGCTATTGGGAGAAAAAAGACAAATAAATGAAAACCTAACCTAAATATACTATGTGTGGATTCATTAGCTCAAAAATGTTGGCTTGTGTATTTGCCGGTGCTTTATTGGGAGTACCTCTGCAGATAACCGCCCAACAGCAGAAAGTGTCGCTCAAGCTCAACCAAGCAAGCTTGAAGAAGACATTTAGTGAGATTGAAAAGAGAACTCAGTACAAATTCAGTTACCGTGATGTGACGTTGGATGGCTGCGAGCCAGTCACAATTCAGAAGAAGGATGTGACCGTGGCAGCCTTGCTGTCTGAGATTCTCGGTGCGCGAGGGTTGGAGTACAAGTGGGTTCAACCCTCTACGATCATTGTTTCCGCCAAGGTGACAGCGCGGCAGAAAAATAGGAAAGAAACGAAGGTAACAGGTGTGGTTGTCGACACGCAAGGCAACCCAGTGATTGGTGCTACGGTGCAAGTGCCAGGCAAGAACGTTGGTACCGCAACCGATTTGTCTGGCAGATTCGCGCTGACTGTGGATGAAAACGATCAGTTGGAGATCAGCTATATCGGTTATCAGACGGTACGCACCCGTGCCAGAAGCAATATGAGCATTACGTTGAAAGATGATTTAGAGTCGCTCGACGAGGTGGTAGTTGTAGGCTATGGTACGCAACGCAAGCGCGACTTGACGGGCTCTATTACCCGACTGAATGGCGATGACCTGAAGTTTGACGGTGTGTCCTCGGTATCGCAAGCATTGGGTGGCAAGGCGGCCGGTCTGTATGTTCGTCAGAACAGTGCCCAGCCTGGTGGTGGCATCGACATTCTGGTGCGTGGCGCTGGCAGCGTCAATGCGGGCAACGATCCGCTCTACATTGTTGACGGATTCCCCATTGCCAAGCTCGACCAGCCTAATGGTGGTGATAAAAAGATGGATCCTGGCACACAGAGCATTCTCAACTTCCTCAATCCGAACGACATCGAGTCAATCGAGGTGTTAAAAGATGCCTCTGCCACCTCTATCTATGGAGCGCGGGCAGCCAATGGCGTGGTCATCATCACGACCAAGCGAGGTAAGACCGGCAGTGCCAAAGTGTCTTATTCTTACGACTTCTCCTACCAGAAATACGCCGACATCTATGACCTCCTCTCATTGAGAGAATGGATGCAAGTGCGCAACGACATGACGTTGGAGCTCTATATGTGGAACAACCAAGTGGCTCCTTATGGCAAGAAGACCATGGCCGAGGCTGAGGCCAATCCTTACAACGGCGTGAAACTGGCCTATCCGTACACGGCCAGTCAGATTGCGGCTGCTGGTGAGGGTACCGATTGGCTGGGACTAATCACGCGCAACGGCTGCATCAATGAGCACAATGTTAACCTGCAGGGCGGTAGTGACAAGACACAGTATATGCTGTCGTTCAACTATTTCGACCAGAAAGGTATTGTGCGTAATTCAGGACTGACGCGCTATACGCTGAAATCTAATATCGACCAGGGCTTCCTGAATATCTTCAAGACCGGCCTGAACCTAACACTTACACGTATTGAGAATGACAACACGCAACTGGGGGCAGCACAGTTTGAGAACTCTGGCATCATTCGGTCGGCCATTCAGATGAGTCCGGAGGTTAAGGCATACGATGCCGAGACAGGCACTTATCCTATCAATCCGTTACTGCCAAAATACCCCAACCCATACTCATTGCTTACCAACACCGACCGTGGTAGAACTAACCGCTTGATAGGAAACGTGTATTTAGAGGTTCGTCCCTTGGACGGACTGCTGCTTCGCGGTGCATTGGGTGTGGATCATGCGCAGTTAGACCGCAAAACCTATCAACCACGAACCACGGTGAATGGTAATGCTAATGGTGGCGTGGCCTATATATACAACACCAACAACGACCAATATCTGGCCGAAGCCACGGCTACCTACCACAAGACTTTGGCCGATATCCACAACGTCAACTTCATGGTAGGTGCCTCATACGAAGAGTTCAATCATGACATCTCGGAGCTTGGCAACAACAACTTCCTTACCGATGCTTTCCTTTACAACAACCTGGATGCTGGAACGGGAACGAAGATTGTCAAGTCGAATGCCACAAAGAACAAGATGGAGTCTTACTTCATGCGTGCCTCCTATGTACTCATGGACCGCTATCTCTTTACCGGAACCATGCGTGCCGACGGTGCCAGTGTGTTTGCCAAGAACAAAAAGTGGGGCTATTTCCCCTCAGCTTCTGTTGGCTGGCTGGTCAGTGAGGAGGCATTCTTGAAGCAAACTACATGGCTCTCCAACTTGAAGTTACGCCTTAGTTGGGGACAAACGGGCAACGCGGACATCGGTACGAATGCCTTCGCCAGTTTCTTGGCTGAGAATGCTTACGTCAACAGTGACCACAAAACAGAGATTGGCGTGAGAAAGGGCAAGATAGAGAACCCTGACCTTAAATGGGAAACAACCACGGAATGGAACCTCGGTCTTGACTTTGGCTTCCTGAAAGGGCGTATCAGTGGCTCTGTCGACATCTACCAGCGTACCATCTCTGACCTGCTCAACTACCGCTTGTTGAATTCCTATCAGGAACTTCCAAGGGTAATGTCGAACGTTGGCAAGACGCAGGGAAGTGGTATCGAGTTCACACTCAACACTCGGAATATTCAGACGAAGGATTTCAGTTGGTCTACCGACTTTACCTACACCAAGTATAAGGACCGCTGGAAAGAGCGTACGCCTGACTGGAAACCTGCTATCTATGAGCGTGTAGACGACCCAATCCGACCCATCTATTCGCGTTTGTACGACCATATTCTCCAGGCAGGAGAGCCTGTTCCAGCAGCACAGCCCGACTTGCGGGCCGGTCAGATTGTCATCAAGGACATTGATGGCTACCAGCGCGATGCCTCTGGCAATCTAGTGACCGATGCTGATGGACGCTTCATGTTGACCGGTGCGCCAGATGGCAAGATTGATGATGCCGACACCAAGCTCATTGGATCGCTTGACCCAGGTTGGCTGGCCGGCCTGAACAACGTGTTTAGGTATAAAGGGTTTGAGTTGTCTTTCATGTTCAATGGCATGTTCGACCGCAAGATAGAGAATCCGACGATGGCTGCTTATGGTATCAATTGTAGTGGTGCTATAGGAGGCGGGAATGGTTTAACAACGAATTTAGAACGCTGGACACCGACTAATCCTTCGACTAAATATCCCAGTGCGTTCTTTGGTATGGGTCGTGGTAATTATTATACCTGTGGCGACTTTTTCTATCAGGACGCATGGTTCATCCGTCTGCAAAACGTGTCGTTGAGCTATCAGGTACCCAGGACATGGTTGTCCAGGATTGGCTTCATCAGCGCTTTACGCCTGCATGCCTCGGCCAACAACCTGTTTGTTATAACTCCATATGACGGCTTGGATCCAGAGACCGACGCTTACGCGGCAGCTTATCCTAACGCAAGGACTTACAGCTTTGGCGTGAATATTTCCTTTTAAATCTAACAAAAAAGTCTATGAAACGTTTCAATCAATTCAAATATAAGGTGAGCCTCGTGGCCTTAGTCGCGTGTGTCACCGCATTGACAGGCTGTTCCGACTTGGATCCTGTGGACTATTCGGAAATGAACAGCAATCTGTTTCCGAAGACGGAGAGTGATTATGGTGCACTGGTCAACGAATGTTACCGGTCGATCCGGGCAAGCTGGTTCGATGGGTTGTTTTCTATGGATGAAAGGGGCTGTATGGCCATCAATGATGCAACGACCGAGATCCTGACCAATCGTACTTATATATTCAAGTATCTGCATGACCTGAACTGGAACTCTACCGATGATTATCTGGTGGGTTTTTATTATACGGAGAAAGACCCATCGGGTGGCGGCTTCCGTGACGGATATGCCAATGACATCAGTCGTTGTACGTCAAACTTGGCTTACATCGAGAAAGCTACCACATTGAGTGATGGGGTGAAGAAGAAAATGATGGCAGAGGTGCGGTGCGCCCGCGCCTTTGTTTCCTACACACTTTATGATATGTTTGGCCCGCTGGTTGTGGCATCCGAGGACATGCTGGAGAATCCGCAAAATGACAGGCCATTGGCACGCATGTCTCGTGAGGAGATGGTGAAGTTCATTGAGGGCGACTTGCTCTATGCTGCCGAAAACCTGCCATCGCCCACTGCTGCTGAGTATGGTCGATTCAGTAGTGGACTGGCCAAAATGCTGCTTATACGACTTTATCTGCATGAGACAAAGATCGACAAGAGCTATTACGATAAGGTGGAGAAACTGGCTCGCGAACTGATGCAGCCAGCCAACGGTTATCAGTTGCAACCGAGTTACACCAAGATGTTCGAGTTGGGAGGACAAGGCAAGCCAAATAAGGAAATCATCTTTGCCATTCCTGTCAATACTGAGATGGTGAGCTGGAATAACTGGCATACGTTTGTGTTGCCAGCTGATTTTGGCAGCAAGGGAATGAGTGGTGGCTATAAAAGCTTGACAAGCACTTGGCATTTCTATGATAGCTTTGAGCCTAATGATGTGCGTCGTACCTATCTTTTAGCTGAATACACCAGTAAAAAGACTGGCAAACTTGTCAAGCGTGGGGATTATCCTAATCTTGATATCGGTCCTATTCCCATGAAGTTTGGTTACGATGCCGAGTTGTTCAAAAACAGTGGTCGCAGTATGATTGACCCGATAATCTATCGCTTTGCCGACGTATATCTGTCTCTGGCTGAGGCACTGTATCGGAAGCCTGGTTCTTCGGCTTCTGACAAACAAGAGGCTTTGAGGTATATCAATGCCGTTCGTGAACGTGCGGGTATTGCTGCGCTGGATGCATCGGCTATTGACACGGACGCGAAGTTTGTGGAGGCGTTACTCAAGGAACGGAGTCACGAGTTCTGGTGCGAGAACGGACAGTATCGCGCTGACCTCATCCGACTGGACAAGTTCGTGGAATATGCTAAGACCATCAATGGGTCTCCTTATGCCGACAAAACGAAGGAACTGTATCCGCTACCCAAGAGCGTGATTGTTGACGGCAAGGGCGTCGTGATCCAGAATGCAGGCTATGATTAAGGAAAAGTGCGTGGATGGGTCGCCTTACGCTGGTGTCCCATCTACACACACAAATATTTTGAAGATTACCAGATGACGGCATGGCTATAACCTTCATCTGGTAATGCTCTCATGGATAGATGGATTTTTCACTCTTCTATCAGGATAACGATATCGCAGGTTACACATACTTAAAAAAATACATCGATGAAACACACAATATTGATTTTGATTTTCTGTTTTATTGGTTGCTTTGCCTGGGCGCAGGTGCCTCACCGGAAAGCTGCTGACGTGCGTCATGTGATGGCAGATGCCTACTGGGACATGTGGAATGACTCCCTTCAGGAGGCCATTGACCACGACATTGACCGATACAGGAAAGCCGACGCAACCATCAAGCTGTCCGATGTCAAACCCGGAACCATGGTTCGCGTGGAGCAGCAGAGCCATTCGTTCATCTTTGGCGGCAACATCTTTGTCTACGGTCAGTTGGCTACGCCCCAAATGAACCTAAGATACGAGCAGACATTCGGCACACTGTTCAATGCGGCAACCATACCATTTTATTGGAAAACTCTCGAACCCGAGCAGGGGAAGCTACGCTTCGAGACAGGCAGCCCGTATGTTTTCCGTCGCCCGCCCACCGACCCTATTGTTGATTTCTGCCAGCAGAAGGGCGTCATGACCAAGGGACATGCTATTATCTATGGTTTGCGGTTACATGGTCATCCTGTGTGGATGCCCGAGAGCCGGGATGCGATGGACAGCCTGTTCCAGGCACATATCCGCACCCTGGCACTGCGCTATGGCGACAAAGTAAAGCTTTGGGATGTGGTGAACGAACCCATTGACCAGGCCAACAGGGGACTTATGCCAGATGACTATACCTTCAAATGCTTCCAGTGGGCACGCCATTACTTTCCGTCTTCCGTACAGTTGAATATCAACGATGTTGATCTGCACAGTGGTGTGGATCTCCACAGACGCTATGCGGAGCTGACCCGCAACCTGCTTTACCGAGGGGCAAAGATTGACCACATCGGCATTGAGATGCATATATTCGACCCTCTGGAGGCTGCCGACATCGCACGGGGAAAGGATCCCTACATCTCTCCTGTTCTGCTGCAAGACAAGTTGGACTGTCTTAAGACTACTGACCTGCCTATTCATGTCAGTGAGGTGACGGTTTGCGCACCCGATACGACGGAAAATGGTAAGCTAGTTCAGGCTGTGATAGCCCGCAACCTCTACAGGTTTTGGTTTGGTTATCCTACTGTAGAGGGTATTACCTGGTGGAATGTGGTTGACGGTGGTGGCGCATCGGGCGAGCCATCTTATTCGGGTATCTATGACAGGCACATGAATGAGAAACCCGTTTATGCTGTTCTCGATAACCTGATTAACAAAGAATGGAAGACATCGTTCACAACACGTTTGGGTAAGGACAGAACCCTAACGTTTCGAGGCTTTCGAGGAAAGTATCTTTTGACCTGGAAAGACCGTCAGGGTAAGGAGCGACACAGGGAACTCAACCTTGAATGAGCAACTCTGGGGGACTGTGGCAAACGTCGCCGCCAAGGAAGAGAATGGATGCGGTGTCGTTAGTTGTTACCCGTTATTGCCTTGCTCTTGGCATCTCCTGTCAGCGTGACTTCTTAGTGAGGGTTACGCCATGCTCGTTGGTGTTTACCTGACAGTTGTATAGTTTGGACAAGACAATCATACACTGGGTTAAGTCCGAGGTTGGCAAGGTTCCCGTAAAACGATCGTTCTCATCGATGTTTTGCAGTTGGATATCAATGTCATAGATGGCGCTGATTCTGTTAATGACCTGCTTCAAGGGAGCACTGTGGAATACCATTTCGTGATGGTGAAAGGCCGTGTAGTAAGCTGTGTCCTCCTCAGTAATCGGTTCTATCTTAAAACGACCGGATGCCTTGTCAAACGAGCAAAGTTCATAGGGCTTTACTTTAATTTGTTCTGAGGTCTTGACCGAACGCATCGTCACCGCTCCTTCAAGTAGGCAGAGTGTGACGGTGGGCGATTCTGGATAACTGCTCAGTTGAAACTTGGTCCCTGTCACCGTTACATTGATATCCGTTCCATGAATCGTAAAAGCGTGTCGTGGGTCGTGATGAACTTCAAAATAGGCTTCTCCGTTGAAATCTATTTCCCGATGCTGGTTGGAGAAGCTGTTGGGCTGATAGGAAAGTTTTGATGATTCATTCAAGTGTGCCTGCGTGCCGTCAGGCAGACAAATGTTTACTTGTTCGCCACGGCCAGTTGAGAAGACCAGTGTGTCGTCATAGGCCATATACTGGCGGTAACCCAAATACCCCAGGACTGTCAGGCAGATGGGCAGCAGTATTACTGCAGCTTGTTGTAGACGCTTCCATACCCTTCTCTGTAGCGTTGGGGTATGTGTTTGTGTAATGTGCGCATGAACCTTATTCCTAATTGCATCAATGGCTTTGTCCTGAACTCCTGAAACATCAATTTCCTCCTGCCAGTGTGTAAGCATCTCTGTCGCTAGCTCATCATCCGAGGCCATGTTTACTTGCATGCGGAGTTGCTGCAATTCTTCCTTCGTCAGTCTTGATTGCCTGTATTTTTCTACTATATTGTTCATAACCTAATATCCTCTTCTACTTGTAAAGACACGGAAAAAGCTGAAATATACTATATTTTACGATTCGTTAAGGAATCAACAGTGCGAGCAATACACCATAGCCCGACCTGCTGATCAGGCTCATCAGCTGTTTCAGTCCCAGTGAAAGTTGGTTTCGTACGCTTTGTTCCTTCATGTTCAGCAACGCCGCAATCTCCTTGATGCTTTTTTGTTCTAAGCGCGACAGTCTGATGACCCGTTGCTGGGTAGGCGGAAGTCGTTTCAGTCCGTGTTCTATGATTCGTACAAATTCGTCGTACTCCAGTTGTGAGTCTACATGTTCAGTGCCAAGGCGGTTGCTGTATTCCACATAATCCTCAAATCGAGGACTGTTTACTGTTGCCCTATAGACATTAATGAGCAGGTGTCGGGCTTTGATGAATACAAGGTTGAACAGTGTCTTTTCTTGTTTGATGTTGTGTCGGTGGTTCCATATCCAGATAAAAGTGTCTTGCACAATCTCTTCTGCTGTTTCGTGTTGGTGACAATATTCCATGGCAAAGGCCAGAAGCCTGTGCGCATATAATTGATAAAGGTGATTGAATGCCCACTGCGAATCTTGCTTGAGCAGTTTAATCAGAAACTCTTCCTTTGTAGAGATTGCTTTCATGTGACACGAACGATGATGTTCTATTTCATTTTGGTAATAGGATAAAGTTGTAAACTCGACAGCCGGTGCTGATTCAATTCATTTGGACCAGCACCGGTTATCGCTAAACATGCGTCATTGGGTTCTAAATAATGCTGGTGCGCTTGGTGAACTCGATGATTTCTGGGATATAGCCGAAAGCCAAACCCGTAACGGTGTCGGCACAACCATAGTATACGGCTACGCGACCCGTGGCGGGGTCATGTACCTCGGCACAGGGAAAGCAAACGTTAGGCACATCACCAGTCAGCTCATACTGTGTTTGTGGCGAGATGAGATAAGGTCCCGAACGATAGATGGGCTTCCACGGCTGCTCCAAGTCGAGTAGGGCAGAGCCAAAGCTGTATACATAGCCGTTGCACGAGCGTAGCACACCATGATAGAACATCAGCCAACCCTCGGATGTCTCAATGGGGATTGGGCCGGCGCCTATCTTCATGCACTGCCATGCGCTTACCTCAAAGGCGGCAGGCGACATCACATGGCGATGCTTGCCCCAGTATACCAAGTCGGGAGATTCGCTGTAGAAGATGTCTCCGAAAGGAGTATGTCCCGTGTCACTCGGACGGCTGAGCATGGCGAAGTTGCCATTGATTTTCTTGGGGAACATCACGCCGTTGCGGTTGTAGGGCAGGAAAGCATTTTCCAATTGGTGGAAGGTCTTGAAGTCAAACGTGTAGGCCACACCAATGGTAGGTCCATGATAACCGTTACACCATGTAACGTAGTAGCGGTCATCAATCAAGCACACGCGTGGGTCGTAACCGTACACCCATTCACCAATCTCTTTATTGTCACATTCAAAGCGCAGCGGCTGTTCGTTGATGTTCCATTTCACACCGTCGTCACTGAAACCGACGTGTAATACCATACGTCGGTTGGTGTCGTCGCAGCGGAACACACCGGCGTAGCCGTCTTTGAAAGGTACTACGGCACTATTGAAAATACTGTTTGAGGTGGGTAGCAAATTCCGGGGAATAATGGGATTCGCCGAACAACGCCACATGACTTCTTTACAATCTGCCGCACGGTCTTCCCACGGCATGTTGGGCAAAGGTTGCCCTTGAATAATTAATTTGGACATAGAAATGTTATTTCAGTTTACGAGTTTTTAGTTTACAAGTTTACGAGTTGATAGTTTTAGTTGACGAGTCCATAGTTTACAAGTTCACGAGTTGATAGCTTGTTAAACATAAAGTTCAAAGTTCAATGTTCAAAGTTCAATGTTCTCGGCTATCTATTCCTCTCCTTGGGAGGGGTTAGGGGAGGCTCCAAACGGCACAAACCAAGTGATGAGCAAGGCGGGAATGGTGCATAGCAACACAAACACGAAGAAATGTCGGTAGCCCAATGCGTCGCTCACGGCACCACTCATCATGCCAGGTAACATCACGCCAAGGTTCATAATGCCACTGGCAAAGGCATAGTGTGACATCTTGTGCTTGCCTGGCGCAATCTGCTGCATCATGAAGAGCGTCAGTCCCACAAATCCGAATCCGTAGCCAAAGTACTCCAGTCCAATGGCACTGCCAATAAAGATAAGGTCTTGTGGTTGGTAAATGGCCAATAGGTTATACGCCACAAATGGCACGTTGAATACCAAGGCCAATGAAAACAGACTCTTCTTCAAACCACGGTGTGCGATATAGTAGCCGCCCAAGATAGAACCAATCACAAAGGCGGCAGCACCCACGGTGCCGTAGCACAGGCCAATCTGTTGCTCTGTCATGCCCAATCCTTGCTCCGAAACAGGTGCTTTGAGGAAGAGCGGCACAATCTTCATCACAAATCCTTCAGCAAACCGATAGAGAATGATGAAGCATATATAATAGGTAATGTGTTTCTTTTGGAAGAACTCCGCAAACACCGCCCACAACTCGTCCATACCTCACGGGCACTCTTCTTGTGCTGGGCAGCTTTGCCGTCGGTGGGAAGAATAAAAAAGTGGTAGCATCCCAAAGCCAGCATGGTCACACCGACGATGAGCATGATGAACATCCACGCCTTGGTCACACCATAGCTCTTGATGAATATTCCCGCCAGGTACACCAGTCCACCCGTGGCAAATATCTTCGCCACGTTGTAAAACGCACCTTGCCAGCCTATCCAGCGGGCTTGTTCTTCGGTAGACAGTACCGACATATACGTTCCGTCGGCGGCGATGTCGTGTGTGGCACCGCTCATGGCAATCACGGCCAAAATGCCAATAGTGATGGCGAAGAAGTCGGATAGGTTCAAGGCAAATGCCAATAAGGCAAACATCAAGCCACAAAGCAACTGGGTAAGCACTACAAAAAACTTCTTGGTCTTGTAGATTTCAAGGAACGGACTCCAAATAGGCTTCAGCGTCCAAGGCAGCATGATTAGTCCTGTCCAAAAGGTGATTTGCGTATCAGAGATACCCATGCCTTTGTACATCAGCGACGTTACCATGTTGAGCACCACAAAGGGCATGCCCATGGCGAAATACAGTGTAGGCACCCATGCGATGGGACTTGTCTTCCTAGGGTGAGGGTAGGTTAGTTCTTCTTTCATTTTTTTAATACAACAACATGTGCTTTTTAATACAACAACATGTGCATCGTATGACGGATGCCTCAGATATTTGTTTGTTCAGCATCGGTTGGCAGTGCTGGTTTGTCCATGGAGGTGGCTGTTTCATCAACAGATTCAGCAGATTCAACAGGCTCGGCTGTCGTGTCAACGGCATCTGTCGCTGTGGGGCTGGTGGGTGCTTGTTTGTATTTTCGGTTCACCGACATCACCTTAAAGGCATCGATGCACTCGATGACACCATACAGCACTAGCGTCCAACCAATGACGAAGAGCGGTGCCTGGGCTATCCATTGGGGTTTTATGATGGCGATGCCACCGATGAAAAGCACCACGCAGGGCAGCAGCCAGAAGATGATGTGCACGCGGATGATGCGGTTGATGGCAGCCAACACCACAAATTGGTTGATGGCTCCCAGAATAAGCACGGCGGCGATGATGTACACCAGTCCGGTTGTAAAGACCGTAGGCATCAGTGCAAGCACGGCACCTAGCACCATACTGCCGATGCCCACGATGGGGAAGGTGGGGCGGAAGCCGGAGATTTGCCGACCGTTGGCGTCAAACACCACGGTATCATCGCGGTGCTTGCGGTCGATAAGGTAGGTGATACACGATATGAGTCCGGTAATCAAGAATAGCACACCAATGAGGGTGGTGAGCCATGTAACGGTTTCTTCGCGGTAACGGATGAGTAATGCGCCAATAATAATGGACACCAGCGCACGGATGAATGTGTTTTGTACTGTTTTCATACGATTTGTAATATGTTTACAAATGTACGAACTATCTCCCACAAATGCAATACTTTTCGTATTTTTGTATCCTAATAATCCATTCTATGACAACATTGTATTTAGTCAGACATGGTGAAACGGTGGACAATGCCGCCCATCTCATGCAGGGACAGACGCAGGGCAGACTCAATGCGGTTGGCCTCAGGCAGGCCGAAGAACTGCGCGAACGGTTCCGGCAGTTGCATGTCGATGCGTTTGTGGCCAGTGATTTGCGTCGGGCCATAGAAACCTGTGAGGTGATAGCCGCACCGCACGGCATCAAGGTGCAGACAACACCGCTGCTGCGCGAGCGCAACTGGGGTGACTTTACGGGCAGGTACATCCCCGACTTGCAAGACTTGCCCTTTCCCGAGAATGTAGAGTCGTTGGAGGAGATGAAGCATCGCGCCCAGCAGTTTCTCGAAGAGATGAGCAGCCGTTACCCCCATCAAACGGTGTTAGCCGTAGGACATGGCATCATCAACAAGGCGATACAGAGCGTGTTCCATCATCGACCCATGAGGGAAATCGAGAGAATGAACAACGCTGAGGTGAGAGTGCTGAACCTTTAATAAGTAGGAGCCTGGATTATTCGCTGGGCTCATCAACTCGTCGTTAGGTTCCACAGTGACGCATAGCGTGGTTATCACGTTCTGTTTCATCAACAGCACGAATGGTGACTGCGACACCCTACCTTACAGGGCGCAGTCACCTCAGTGTATCATATCCCAGGGCGGCTGCCCTGGGCTGGGGGCTTTTGTCCCTTCGGGACGCATGATTTCCCTTTTGCTCTTATTGGTGAGGCGGGTACGTGATCACGAGTTGATGAGCCCAGCGAATAATCACGTCCCTATGGAAAAATCAATCACCTGCGGCCTCCAAAACTTCTTCCGCCACCTTGTGTTCCCCTCGAATTGCCACCTGACCTTGATGGTGGACTGTAGCTTCTTGATGGCGAACTGTAAGACCTGCTGGGTGAAGAATAGCTTCTTGATGGTGGGCTATAGCTCCTTGATGGCGAACTATACGACCGGCTTGGGGAAGAACTCCTCGACGGTGGACTATAGCTTCTGGATGGTGATCTGTAAGAACGACTGGGCGAAGAGCTTCTGGATGGGGTAGAAGAGTTGGGTGTGAACGTACGGTTCGGTACGGTCGACCTAACGCCTGTCAACTCGTTACGACCAAACCTGCCACCACTTCTGCTGCCATTACCGAACGAACCCGGTTGGGTAACGGTGGTTCGCGTACTGCTCCGTCGGTTGCCAAAGCTGCTGCCGCTGCGGTTGGGTGCGGCGTTGTATCGGCGATTACCACTCAATCCGTTGTTTCTTGACGAATTGTCATAGGTTGAGATAATGCGACGTGGGCCGTTGCCGAACGATCGGCTGCCGTTGTTATAATATCCACGGTTGTATCCATCGCGCATGCCTATCCTGTCATAACCTCGTCTGGGACCGTAGTCGCGTCCATAATACCACGATCGGTTACCGTTGCGGTGCCAGCTGTGGCCTCCGCGGTACACGGCGTAGAAGTGTGGTGTACCGAAATAGAAATAGTCACGGTGTGGATAGCGAGCGTACACGCTGAAGTGCCAATAGCCTGCGTTCCAATAGAGTGGACGATAGAAATAACTGGCATCGCGGTACATGCGATACTGCCAATCGAGCAGAATGTAACTCAAGTCCAGGTTGCGGCGCTCCCAGTAGAGGCCGTACAGGTCGTTGTAGTGGTCGATGCTCATCAGGTAGTCGAGGTTAATCTCGTATGCAGCCTCATATTGGTCATCGGTGAGGTTCAGCTCGTAAGCCATCTTGTCCGTCAGGAACAGAGCCTGCCGACGCGCTTGGTTGTAACTCATGGCCTGGGCTGATACCGTGAGAGCAAACAGTGAAATCAGGGAAATAATCAGCTTTTTCATCATGAAATATTTTTAATATTGTGAATATATACGTCCTTGTGATGTCCGTGTGGATAACAGAACAGCAGCGATGCGTTGTTTCCGTCCATCCGTTTCTCATTCTTCATCACATCGCAAATGTAACGATTATCATTCATGAATGAAAAGGTTTTTCCCTAAACTGTGAGGGGAAAATCCCTATCGCCGCTCTCTCACGAATCTGTTTAAGAGTTCTTTGGCAGTCCTTTTATCCCTGCAAGCAATTCCTGATAACCCATGTCCTTGCTTATATCATTTATGACCTGTGTTTTAGGGCGGTTCTATAAATTACCACCGTAAAGTTTTTTTTTATGTCAGTCTTTTTACGTTTTGTCATCTTGTGGACTCTTTTTGGTTCAATTTGCTTGTTCGTTCAGTCGTATAGCTCGCTATACTCCTTCACTCACAAACAAATTGACCACCAAAAACAGTCTCACAATCTGTCAAAGCTAATTTATAGAACCGCCCTTTAATCTTTCAAACAAGCAAGCGGTATTACTTTTACTCCGTCTGGGCGTGTGTAAGCCATACTGCCACCTGTCATGATAATCATCAAGTCGGGTTCGCGCAACGGCACCTGTTTTTCTGTTTTATTATACGCTTGAACGAGACGTTTTATTTCCAAAAGATGTTTGGCTCCTTTTTCTATTTCACGGCTGCCAAGTTTACATTCTATAAGCGCATAGCGTCCATCGTCGAGATGAAGTACAAGGTCGGCTTCCAGTCCGTAGCGGTCACGATAGTATGACAAATGATTGCCAAAGCCTGGCGTGTAAGCCCGAAGATCTCTCGCACACATCTGCTCAAAGATGAAACCAAAAGTTTTGAGCTGAGTCATTAATGCTTCAGGAGAAAGTCCTAAAGCTGCAATTGTAATGGAAGGGTCTACGAAAGCCCGCTTTATACCACTTCGAATTGCTGTCTTGCTCCGGACGGCAGGGCACCACGCATCAATGTCGTCAATAACAAACAATTTATTCAGGGATGTTACATAATCTAAGAACGTGCTCATCGTGAGTGATACTTCCCCAGAAGACGTTACATCAGCTAATAAAGCAGTGTTTTTTGCCAATGTAGAAATGTTACGAGCGTATGAACGTAATATGGCACGAGTAGTCCGTTCGTCTCTTTGTACGCCGTCTACTCTTGAGATATCGTCTCTACAGATGGCATCCACAT
Organism: Prevotellaceae bacterium; assembly: GCA_028726625.1. Lineage (GTDB taxonomy): Bacteria > Bacteroidota > Bacteroidia > Bacteroidales > Bacteroidaceae > Prevotella. The sequence continues at coordinate 21,813 of JAQYPT010000053.1, forward strand.
AGTTGCGTGCAATCAGCAATTTCGCCTTATCACTCTCCATATTAAGAAATGCAGGCCATCCGCCACGACAAGCTGCGTAAATAAGGTCTTCTATCTTCATGCTAGAAGTAATGCCGTCTATGTCCAAGTCTTTATTATCGAACAATTCTTTAAGAGATATTTTTCCGTTCGACTCTCCCGATTCCCATAGACTCATCGGCAACATCTTCATTCGTGATATCCTACCCGTACCAGAATGATGAATCTTACTTCTGTCAACAACGGTAGATCCGGTAAGAATGAACTGTCCTGGAACCTGACGCTCGTCCACCATTGTGCGCACAGCATCCCAAAGTATAGGAGCGTCCTGCCACTCATCTATAAGGCGAGGTGTTTCACCCAACAACAGCAAGGATGGTTTTGAAGCGGCTGTTGCAGCGTATTCTTCCTGCATCTCCGTATCCTGCATTTTTACGACACTTTTACTCATTTGTTCTGCAGTTGTTGTCTTCCCGCACCACTTAGGACCCTCTATTAGTACTGCCCCAAAAGCCTCAAGATACTCTGCCAGTTGAAGGTCTGCAATTCTCTGTGAATAATGCATATTGTAACCTTAATTGATGATGTGTACAAAGTTATTGATATTCAGTTATATTTGCAAGAAAAAACTAATATTTTAGACATTTAAAACTATGAATTGTGGTGTTTTATCACTAACTTTTGTGGTGTTTCATCATAAACTTTTGTGGAATCTCATCACAAACTTTTGTGGTGTTTCATCATAAACTTTTGTGGTGTTTCATTTGGTATTTTTGTGGTAAATCATACGACGTTTTTAGTTACTTTCGCGTTTTTCGTTGTTGAAAAATGATGCTTCGTAGTAGGAAATTTGTTCAATATTTTATCCGTTTGATGCCCCTAAAACGGCACTTGAAAATGTGCCATCTGGAAAAAATCAATAGGCAAACAGGGAGCAAGCAGGAGGTATTTTGGCCCGAAAACTCGAGTTTTACCAAGAAAATATCGACTTTTCTCGTCGTAGAAGCATCGTTTTGGTGGCCAATTTGCATGGGTTAGGCATGCAAAAGCATACAGATTTCACCTTTATAGCAATGCTTTTGGCTCACAAAGGCTCGAAAAGTAGGTTCCTGGTGCAGGTGGTCACTTGTAATATGTTGATTTTCAGTATTGTATGAAAATTGTCTTATTTTGGGCGAATTTGCGACGATTGGTCTGTTTGTTGGTCAACAAGCCAAATATGACGCACCTTGTTGTCAAGAAAATTCATACATAATATCCCTCATGCTGCTCATTTTGCCCACGTCCACAGCTCTTTTATTTACAAAGGTTATTTGTCGTCAGAAACAATCATGTTTTTTTGTTTCAACAACGAATTTAACAAAAGACACGAATCCTTTTGCTGGAATCAATGAACGCCGGCGTTCACCTAATAAAAACTCTAAGTTTGCGACATGAAAAAAAATAGGATTAAATCTTTTTGCTTACTAAGGTTGGCTTATTACCTTTGTTGTTAAAAGGAGAGCCAGCCTGCAGGGAAGGGAAACTTTAAATAAAACGGGGCTCAAGCCCATAA
>JAQYPT010000054.1 GCA_028726625.1 Prevotellaceae bacterium
TGTTTCTTTTCTCAGCCAAAGGATGTGCTTATAAGCCTCGAAAATGGAGATTGGCAAGTTAAATAGTACAATAAAAAAAATATTGACAAGAAATATAGAATAAACAACTAAAAACTGTCAAGCGATTTTAGGAAAAGACATAGCAAATAGATGACTGCCTAAAGTCAATGCTTTAACTGCCCAAAGTCAATGCTTTAAAAGCTCAAACTCATTGACTTTGATATTCAAAATCAATGAGTTTGAAGTCTCTTTCGTTGGCGGAAGATGAGGGATTCAAACCCCCGATACCCAAAAAGGGTATACCGGATTTCGAGTCCAGCGCATTCGGTCACTCTGCCAATCTTCCTATTTGAGTGTGCAAATGTAATAATAATTTGGCAATGCCCAAAATTTTTTAACCATTTAATATGCTCAGAGCATCTAGTATAGCTTGCATGTGCCCCAACTGGAATTGTTAAGATGAAGCCATGTGTTTATTCAACAGTTATATCGTAGCTTTGCACCATGCTTTCATTGAACACAAAAAATAGATCAAATGCATTAATTAGAATGGACCGTATGTCAATTCAGCATTCCATACACCTTGTCTTTTGGCTGTCGAGATGGTAAACAAGTGCCCTATGCCTTTTGGTGATAAACCGCCTTTATAGAAATATGAGCCATCTTCATAATCTTCTGATAGAGGATGTTTTTTACCCAGCTCTTTAGACAAAGCTTCTACTTTTTTATCGGCACCTATTTTATTTTTGGCTCTCATGAAAAAGCGTGCTTCATTTAATTTATCATTCTTGAACTTGAAGATGACTAAGTCAAATTTAAAATTATGATAGGTCATATTCTTGAATTCAATAGCCTGTTTGTCAATGGTTGTAGGTTCACCAAACTCGGCCTTTATGTCCGTCAATGCTTGTTGATATTCTGTACCGATACCAACGGTAGCAACTTTTGCACCATTGTCAGCTTGTGAATTCATGAAAAAGAAACAACTAAGGATGAGAATAAATAATCTTGATAACATGTCGATTTTAAGTTAAGGCCAGGTAGTTTGTGTAGATACACGCAACTACCTGACCTATTGCTGTTGATAAATGTGAATAGTCTTATTCCTCGACTGCTGCCTGCGCGGCGGCTAAGCGGGCGATAGGAACTCTGAATGGTGAACAGCTGACGTAGTCAAGGCCTACTTTATGGCAGAATTTCACCGAAGTTGGTTCACCACCGTGCTCACCACAAATGCCACATGTAAGATTCTTACGAGTGGAGCGACCTTTTTCTACGGCCATTTTAATAAGCTGTCCTACGCCGTCTTGGTCTAATACTTGGAACGGGTCAACCTTCAATATTTTCTGCTCCAAATAAACAGGCAAGAAACCTGCGATATCATCACGGCTATATCCATACGTCATTTGCGTAAGGTCGTTCGTTCCAAAGCTAAAGTATTCAGCGCGTTCAGCAATCAAGTCGGCTGTAAGAGCAGCTCGAGGGATTTCAATCATTGTTCCTACATGGAAAGGTATTTCAATTCCCTCTTCTTCAAACAGTTGTTTTGCCGTGTCTCTAATTACTTTTTCTTGCACATCAAACTCCTTCACGATACCAATCAGTGGCACCATAATCTCGGGTCTTGGGTCGTATCCTTCTTTCTTCAATTGAATGGCGGCACCCAAAATAGCTTTTGTCTGCATGGCAGTGATTTCTGGATAGGTGTTGCCCAGACGGCATCCACGATGGCCCAACATGGGGTTAGCCTCGCTTAAGCTGTTCACGCGTTTTTGGATTTGCTGCACACTGACGCCCATATCCTTGGCCATGACTTCTTGTCCAGCCAAATCATGAGGTACAAATTCGTGTAGTGGAGGGTCTAACAATCGAATGTTAACGGGATATCCGTCCATTGCTTTCAATATGCCATAGAAGTCTTGTTTCTGATAGGGTAGGAGCTTCTCGAGTGCATTCTCACGGCCGTCTTGGGTGTCAGCCAAGATCATCTCTCTCATGGCCTTGATTTTTTCATTCTCAAAGAACATGTGTTCTGTGCGACAGAGTCCAATACCAACCGCACCAAAATTACGTGCAACTTCAGCGTCATGCGGCGTGTCTGCATTGGTACGTACCACCAGCTTTGTATATTTGTCGCAAAGTTTCATAAGCTCTGCAAAGTCACCGGTAACTTCAGCCGGGCGAGTTTCCACCTCGCCTTGGTATATTTCGCCTGTTGAACCATTGATAGATATGTAGTCGCCCTCATGGAGAACGATGCCGTCTATCTCTACCGTACGATCTTTATAATTCACATTGATGGCTCCTGCGCCCGAAACACAGCATTTGCCCATACCTCTGGCAACAACGGCAGCATGTGATGTCATACCACCTCGAGCCGTCAGAATGCCTTCTGCTGCAGACATGCCTGCCAAGTCTTCAGGAGATGTTTCCATACGTACCATGACAACTTGATGTCCAGCCTCGTGCCATTTAACAGCATCGTCTGCAAAAAATACGATTTGTCCGCTTGCAGCACCTGGTGAAGCTGGTAATCCTCTGGTGAGTACTTTGGCTGTACCTAGTGCAAGCTTATCAAATACTGGGTGTAATAGTTCATCCAGCTTATTGGGTTCGCAGCGTTTAAGTGCTGTCTTTTCGTCAATTTCTCCTTCATGCAGCAAATCCATGGCAATCTTAACCATAGCGGTACCTGTACGTTTTCCATTTCTGGTTTGTAAAAACCACAATTTGCCTTCTTGTACAGTGAACTCCATGTCCTGCATGTCATGGTAATGCTTTTCCAACTTGTGTTGAATGTTGTTCAGCTGTTTATAGATTTCTGGCATGGTTTCTTCCATGGAAGGATAATTGGACTTGCGTATTTCTTCGCTAATATTCTGCTGCTTAGCCCACCTCATACTTCCTTCCTTGGTGATTTGTTGTGGCGTTCTGATGCCCGCAACGACGTCTTCACCTTGCGCGTTGACCAAATATTCTCCATTGAAACGGTTTTCACCAGTTGCTGCATCACGAGAGAAGCATACGCCAGTGGCAGAGGTGTTACCCATGTTGCCAAACACCATAGCCATGACTGAAACGGCCGTACCCCATTCTGCGGGTATGCCTTCCATCTTGCGGTACAAGATAGCTCGCTCGTTCATCCAGCTGTCAAACACCGAACAAATGGCACCCCAAAGTTGGTCCATGGGATCGGTAGGGAAGTCTTTTCCTGTTTGTTTCTTGATGGCCTCCTTAAATCGAACAACCAATGTCTTGAGGTCATCAACGTTCATTTCATTGTCAAGCTTCACTCCACGTTTGGCCTTGACATCCATGATGATTGCTTCAAATGGATCGATATCTTCTTTGTTCGATGGTTTCATTCCGAGAACTACGTCGCCGTACATTTGTACAAAACGGCGGTAGCTGTCATAAGCAAAACGTTCGTTCCCGGTTTTCTTCACCAAGCCTTCCACAACATTGTCATTCAATCCCAGATTCAAGATGGTATCCATCATGCCTGGCATGGAAGCGCGTGCGCCAGAGCGAACTGATAGCAGCAACGGATTGGAAGAATCACCGAACTTTGAATTCATCAGACTCTCGATGTGCTTGACTGCACGTTCAACGTCACCTTTTAAAAGTTCAACAACCTCATCTCTTCCTTTGTCAAAATATTCATTACAAACATCTGTTGTAATGGTAAAACCAGGAGGAACTGGAACACCTATCAAATTCATTTCCGCAAGGTTAGCGCCCTTGCCACCAAGCAAATTTCTCATATCTGCTTTACCTTCGGCTTTTCCATTGCCGAAAGTATAAACTCTTTTTACATCCATACCGAAAAGTATTCTCTTAATTTATTTATTTTATGCTTTTGCAAAAATAACAATATTTTATAATCTTGCAAAATATTTATACAGAAAAGTGCAATGTATACATTGCATTTATTAGGATTAAAAATATAGGAACTCGTGTACTCATGCCGCCTCATATAATATTGAGGCCATTGATGGTATGCCAAAAGATTATAAATATGCGATTCCTACGGTATGCTCTTCAGCCAATTAAACCGTGTTCACAGGGAATTACAGATGGCCTGCTTATTTTCCTTGTAATTGAATAAATAACTCTTTGCAGGCGATTTCTATCAAGTCAAGCGCATATTTAAAATCTTCATCTCCACCATAATATGGGTCTGGTACCACATCAACATTCTGCTTGTCTTTTAGGTAACTTGCCAACATTTCTACCTTCTGAGCATCTTCTTTGGTAGCTGCCATAGCGGTAATCTTGCGTTTGTTTTCGTGATCCATCACATAGATATGATCAAAATTCGCAAAATCATCCGCATTGAACTGGCGAGCACGGCTGTCAAACCGATATCCTCTTTGTGCACCATGTCTTCTCATTCGATGGTCGGGTAATTGCCCGATGTGCCAATCGCCAATGCCTGCTGAGTCGATGACGAATTCATCTTCCATGCCAGCAGCCTTGACAATGGATTTCATCACGCCCTCTGCCGCCGGACTTCTGCAAATGTTTCCTAAACACACGAATAACAATCTCTTTTTCATCTTATTCATCTTCGTTTTCTTCTGTAATGTCCAACACATCAGGTTGGGTCATAGGAATCGGTTGGTTTGCACTTTCTTTTACGCCTAATTCTTTTAGTTCGTTGGCCTTCTGCACAATACTTTGCCGCCCCGTATAAGCCTTGTTGTAAGCCTCCCCATAGTCTTTATGAAGCATGTCAATGTCTTTGCCAATCTTGTCAAATCGCTTAATGAATTCGCCTACGCGTTTCAATAATTCTTCAGCCAAGGCGAAAACCTTTTTTTGGTTTTCTGTTTGTGCGTATTGTCTCCAAGCTATCTGAATCATACGCAATATAGCCATTAAGTTTTGTTGGCTGGTGATGAACACTTGTTTGTCGAAAGCCTCACTCCATATCTTGGAATCTGTGTCTAAAGCCAGCTGCAAAGCTCCTTCGTTTGGAACGAACATGATGACGAAATCAATGGCTTTTCGTGGCGAATGTACATATTTGCTGTAGTCTTTCTTGGCGAGATTGGTGGCTTGTGTTCGGATACTGCTCACCAAGTCGGCTGCAAACTTTTTCTTGAGAGCTTCTTCTTCGGTGTTTACATATTGATAATAGGCATCAATAGACATCTTGGCATCGATGATGACATCTTCATTGTTTGGGTAATGTAGAATGACATCAGGGATCATCCGCCTTCCTGTGTCATCATTTTTAATCACATTTCCCTTTTCATCTGTTAATGTGTGCTGGATGTCATAATCGACTCCGACCTTGTAACCTTGACTTTCTAGAATGTCTGTCAACATGCGTTCACCCCAATTACCTTGTGCCTTATTTCCTCCTCTAATTACATTGGTCAGTCGGGTGGCGGTAGTTTCAATCTTCTGTGTCTGCAAACTCATCTCTCGGAGTTGTTGTGATAGCGAGGCAGTATTCTTAGATGTTTCTGTATTTGTGTGCTGAATGGCTTGTTGCAATTGCTCGATGTTCATCTTAAGTGGTTTCGTTAGATGCTCCATCGATTCGTTATTGGTTGTCTTCAGTCGTTCCGACGTCTGTTCTAAGATGTGTGTTGCCAAATTTGAGAATTGTTCTTGAACAGTCTTCAGTTGTTGTTCAAATTGCTCGCGGCGCATTTCTGTCTCTTTCGAATGCGATGCTTGTTCTGATTCCAACTGCGTAGTTACTCGCTCCAGTTCAAGTTTGATGGTTATCAACTGTTGTTGTTGTTCTGATTGCTCACGTTGAAGTCGGTCACGTTCTGCTTGCAACTGTGTGCCAAATTCTTGTTCGTGCGCCAATTGTTGATTAGACAAGACATTCTTGGTTTCCAGCTTTTTCAGCTTTCCGTTTAACAAGAAAAAGACAAAGATTGCTCCAACGATGAGTCCTATGGCTAAGTATATGAATTCCATACTGCAAAGATAATTGATTTGGCATGCATCTCAAAGCGATGAAGACATTTTATTTTTGCACCCAATTGAGATGCATTCTTCGATACAACAACCATTGTATGCCTCCTCTCAAGCCTAAATACACGATGAAAGCCAGCCATAGAGCGTGATTTCCCAAGTAGCTTTGTAGGGCAAGGTACAACGCAAAGAAGACAAGAGCTGATATCACTGAAGATACCAGCATGTCCCTCGTGCCCGTAAGTCCAATAAATATACCGTCATAGACAAAGGCTGATACGCTGATAATAGGAATCATCACGGCCCACCAGAAATATGCTTCGGCAGATTGTACGACAACAGCTTCGTTGGTCAACAGCATCAGAAAGCCATTGCCTCCAACCGCATAGACCAACGTGAACGCCACGGCCATGATGGCTCCCCATGCGAACAAGCTACGATAGACTCTGTCAAAGGCCAACTTATTCGCTGCACTATAATACTTTCCACTAAGGGCTTCTCCGGCGTAAGCAAATCCATCCATGGCGTAAGAGAAGAGGGTGAACAAAGTCATCAAGAGTGTATTGACCGACAGGATGATGGCTCCTTGCCTCGATCCGGCTGAAATGAAGAAGAAATTAACAGCAACCAAGAATAGCGTTCGTATGAAAATGTCGCGGTTGACGGCAAAGAATCGAACCATTGTGCTTCGCTTAAACAAGTCGTCTTTCCAATTATATTCAGCCAACCTGCCATAATACCGCTTCCAACAGTACAAGGCAAGTAGGAAACCGGTCCACTGTGCCGTCAACGTTCCCAACGCTACACCTTGGATTTTCATGCCAAATCCAAATACAAAGGTCACGCTTGCAACGATATTCACGATGTTTTGAAAGATGGATACCAACATGGGAATTCGCGTATTTTGCATGCCTATAAACCATCCTGTCAGTCCGTATAGGCCCAACATGGCTGGTGCGCCCCAAATGCAAATGGAAAAATAAATCGCTGCCTGTTCCGCAATTTGTTCTGTGGGCTGCATGATGGTCAGTGCCATCCAACGAATTGGAAGTTGGAAGACGATGAAAGTCGCAGCAATCGCCGTACTGATGGTTAACGAACGAACCAACAATCTCATGGCTTCCGTCAAATCACGTCGTCCTAATGCCTGGGATGTCATGCCGCTGGTACCCATCCGCAAGAAACCAAAGAGCCAATACAGCACATTGAAAATCATGGCGCCAATGGCGATGGCTCCAATATATATCACATCACCCATGTGCCCGACAATGGTTAGGTCGATGATGCCTAATAGTGGAACGGTGATGTTTGATATGATGGATGGCAACGCCAACTTAAACACTTGCTTCATAATTGCTGCCTAAGACAATGCAAATATACTGATTTTTATCATGATACTTTGCCGGTGTCCGTATGAAAAGAGAGGGCGAAAAGATTCTTTATTTACAGTCTGGTCACTTGTTTTACCCCTTTCACCGTTTGTAATTTCTTGATCAAAGCATCCAGCTTCGTCACATCATCCAATTGAACAGAAAGGTTACCACTGAACAATCCGTCGTGTGAGTCGATATTGATGGAACGCATCACTATTCTCTCTTCTTTGGAGAGAATGCTGGTAATGTTGTTGACAATTCCGATATCGTCATTCCCTATGATGCGCAGTACGATGGTATACAATGCCCCATTTTGTCCGCTCCATCTGGCTTTGACCATTCGATAACCGAATCTTTTCCTCATTTCCGGTGCGTTGGGGCAGTCTTTCCTATGTATTTTGATGCCGCCACTTACCGTTACAAACCCAAAGACGTCGTCACCATAGATAGGATGACAGCATTGAGCCAACGTGTAATCGATGCCCTTCAGGTTCTTGTCGATGACCAACACGTCGGATTGGCTGGTCATTTGTCCGTCAGGATGCTCCAAACTGAACTCATCAGCACGTTGAACTGCCTTCAGAGTGTTAACGTTCAATTCTTTGTCGCGCAGTTCTACATACCTGTCAATGATGTCGTTAGGATCAAGTTTTTCATCAGCTATTTGCTTGTAAAAGTCAGATATCTCCTTGTATCCCATCTTCTTCACCAGGTGGTTCATGATGGTTTCGTCTAGTTCCACCTTCTTATTCTTGAACCGACGCTCTAGTAATTCCTTGGCATAAAGACCATCTTTCACCTGAGTTTCTTTCAATGCCAGACGTATTTTGGCTTTTGCTTTGCTGGTCTTGACGATTTTCAGCCAACTCTGGTTTGGTTTTTGGTTACTTTGTGTCAATATCTCAACCGTGTCACCCGATTTCAATTGTTCCCTGATAGGAACATTCTTGTTGTTGATGCGCGCGCCAACACATTTGCTACCTACGTCAGAGTGGATGTAATAGGCAAAGTCTAAGACCGTAGCCCCGCTAGGGAACTTCTTGATTTCACCTTTTGGTGTGAACACATATACCTCGTCTTCGTATAGATCCAGTTTGAACTGATCCATTACTTGCAAGTCGTCACCCGCTTCCAAGGCTGTTCTTATGCTGGCCAACCATTCGTCGATGTTGCCCTGACTCTTGATGCCTTTATATCGCCAATGCGCAGCCAAGCCCCGTTCTGCAATCTCGTCCATTCGTTCAGTACGTATCTGTACCTCAACCCATTTGTTCTCTGGTCCCAAAACGGTGATGTGCAAACTTTCATATCCATTAGATTTTGGAACCGAAAGCCAGTCGCGCAATCGCTTTGGGTTGGGCTGATACATGTCCGTGATGATGGAGTAGACCTGCCAACATTGCATCTTTTCTTTCTCCAAAGGCGCATCCAAGATAATACGTATGGCAAAAAGATCATAGATACCTTCGAAGTTACATTTCTGCTTCTTCATCTTTTGCCAGATAGAATGGATGCTCTTGGTGCGTCCCTTCATCTGAAATTTCAAGCCTGCGTCTTCCAACTTCTGCTGGATAGGATTGATGAAGCTCGCGATATAACTGTCACGAGCCTTTTTCGTCGCATTGAGCTTATCCTTAATCATGTAATAAGCATCATGCTCAAGGTATTTCAAACTCAGGTCTTCCAATTCGCTCTTCAGTTGATAAAGCCCCAACTTATGGGCTAAGGGTGCGTACAAATAGCTTGCCTCCTCACTCACTTGCCGCTTTGCCTCCACGTTTTCAGCATCTCTGATATGGCGCATCAAGTTCACGCGGTCAGCAATCATAATCAAGATAACACGCATATCCTCAGCAAAGGTGAGCAGCAGATTCCTGAAATTCTCACTTTCAACCACAGGATTCTTGCTATACAGTGCATTAATTCTTACCAGACCATGAATGATATGTGCTACCACCTCACCATATTTGGCGCTAACGTCATCGATGTCCAAGTAACCGTTGACCACACTTTGGTACAGCAAGATAGCAACCACGCCATCCCTTTTCAGTCCAATTTCGTTGACGGCAATTTCTGCTGTCTGCATCGAGTTTAACACTGGGTTCAACCCAAAGGCATCTCTTGTGATGAGGCCATTCTCCAGAGATGTCTTCAAATGCGATTTGATGTTTGCTTCATCGTTTTCCTGAAAAGAATCGCCAATTGCTTCTTTGATGCGCTTGAATATGGCTATGTATTCAGATTTTTCCGACGCAAGGAATTCAAACTTTGTATCCATCTATTTGCCTTAAAGTATACATGCAAAGATAATGTTTTTATTGTAAACTAATGTGTATTTCATGAAAAGTAACTATCTTTGTATCAAATACGCAAACTTATACTTATATACTTCCGCTAATTTATAAAGAACTCAATATGACACAACAAGATCTTCAACAAATTTCTCAAAAAGGTATTACAGAAGAACAAATCAATCAACAGTTGGAAGACATTAAAAACGGTTTCCCATTTCTTCCAATCAAGGCGGCAGCCAGTGTTGAGTATGGTATTGTTTTGCTGGATGAAGTAATGAAAAAGCATTACGTAGAGTTGTGGAACCAGTACAAACAGGGCGACCATCGCATCGTAAAGTTTGTACCTGCTTCGGGTGCAGCCAGCCGTATGTTCAAAAATCTCTATGCGTTTTTGCATGCCGACTATACGGTTCCAACGACAGATTTCGAAAAAGAGTTCTTCAGCAACCTCAAGAAATTTGCTTTTTACGAAGAACTCACAGAGGTATGCGAGCAAAACGAAGGTGTAAAAGCGGCTAAGCTTATCGCCCAAGGTCAATATAAAACGGTGGTGGAGAACCTTTTGGAGCCAAAAGGACTCAACTATGGCAACCTGCCCAAGGGGCTGTTGTTGTTCCACGATTATGATGATGCGCCACGCACACCCATGGAAGAACATTTGGTAGAAGCTGCTTTATATGCCAGCTGCCATGGCGACTCTTACATTCATTTTACGGTGTCAGACCAGCATTTGGAGCTGTTCAAGCAGCGGGTTGAAAAGGTTGTTGATAGATTCACAAAGCGATACAAGGTACAATTCCATGTGTCGTTCTCCGAACAAAAGCCCAGCACCGACACCATCGCAGCGAACATGGATAATACGCCATTCAGAAATGAAGACGGAACTCTGCTCTTTAGGCCGGGAGGTCATGGTGCCTTAATCGAAAACCTCAATGACATTGATGCTGATGTTGTCTTCATTAAAAACATCGACAATGTGGTTCCAGATCGCTTGAAGACCGATACCGTTACCTACAAGCAGGTGATTGGCGGCGTGTTGATTGAGCTACAGGAAAAATGTTTCAAATACTTGCGCCTGTTGGAAAGCGGTAAATTCTCACATGAGGAGTTGGAGGAAATCATACGATTTGTGCAACGTGACCTGATGTGCCGGAACGAGAAATTGAAACACATGGAAGATGAGGTGCTCTTCCCGTATCTTCGTGGAAAACTTAACCGGCCTCTGCGTGTGTGTGGGATGGTCAGAAATATTGGTGAACCCGGCGGAGGTCCTTTCATTATTTATAGCAAAGACGGCGCTACCAGTCCGCAAATCCTTGAGTCCAGTCAGATAGACAAGAATAATGAGGAATACGTCAAAATGTTCAATGAGGGAACGCATTTCAATCCGGTAGACCTGGTTTGCGCTTTGAAAGATTATCAGGGAAAACCATTCAACTTGCCCGATTTCGTAGACAAGGAAACGGGTTTTATCTCTACTAAAAGTAAAGATGGTAAAGAGTTGAAAGCATTAGAGTTACCAGGTTTGTGGAATGGAGCCATGAGCAACTGGAATACGGTATTCGTAGAGGTGCCGTTGTCCACATTCAACCCCGTTAAAACTGTGAATGATTTATTGAGAGAGCAACATCAACCCTAATCTTTCACGCTGCTGGCTGATTTTAAAATAATGATTGCACCCATGGAAAGGTGTACGCTAAACCTTGAACATGTCAAGACTTAGCGTACACCTTTTGCTTTGAATGCGTCGAACAAATGTTGCTTCATATAACTGTTTCTTTCCTCCGTTGGTGTTAAATTCTTCTTGCTGCTACATTTTGATGAAGGAGATTGGTGACAGAATGGCTCATTATATTTAGGTATGAAACAACCCTGAAATAGGTACTTCTTTCTTGCATTCATCAACCAAATACCTAAATATTATGATTGTGCCATTCGTAAATAATTTATATTTTTGCAAACTGATACATAATCATGAGGGTAATACAATGAAAGTTCATAAGATGTATGAGGCTGATGATAAGCTCATTTCTATCATCGCAGACAATTATAGCATATTGCAAAGTCTTGGGTCGTTTGGCATTAGCCTTGGTTTTGGTGATAAAACCGTTCGTGAGGTTTGTGAAGATGAACACGTGGACACCTATACTTTTTTGGCCATCGTCAACCTCACCATTAATGGGTATCGTGACACCGAGGATGTAGAGCGATTGTGTATACCTACCTTGATCAAATACCTAAGTGCCAGCCACGCTTATTATCTTGATTTTCAACTGCCTTTTATCCGAAAAGAATTGGAGAGTGCACTCGATGAAAATGATAATCTGGCACGGCTCATCATCAAGATTTACGATGAATATGCGCACACCATCCGAAACCACATGCGCTATGAAGAAAAGAACGTGTTCCCCTACGTCAACGATTTGCTGAACAACAAGGCCAACGAGAGCTATGATATCGAAACTTATTCAAAACATCATGGTCAAACAGATCTTAAGCTGAAAGAGCTCAAGAATATCATTATCAAGTATTTACCTTCTGATGGTTTGAGGAATAACCAGCTCACGGCCACCCTCTACGACCTGTACAATTGTGAACAATGGCTCTCGCAGCACGCATTGGTAGAGGATGAAATCTTCACACCGGCCATCCGTCATTTGGAGCGGCAGTTAAGGAAAAATGACGTGTCGGTTAAAATTTCATCCATGATCAATCAAACACCGCAAAACCAAGAGGCGTTAAGCGATCGGGAGAAAGAAGTGGTAATCAGTTTGGTGCAGGGTATGACGAACAAAGAGATTGCCGAGCATCTGTGCATATCTATCAACACCGTCATCACGCACCGACGCAACATAGCCAGAAAACTGCAAATTCATTCGCCGGCGGGCCTTACCATTTATGCCATTGTCACCAACCTTGTTGACATCAGCAGTGTGAACTTATAAGAGGATTGTGGGACTTATCGCTCCGGCAGAGTTGCAGGATGTTGTTGTGGAAAACAATTCCTATCGACGACAGAGATAAGGTAGGAGTATATATTGCCATATTTCTCTAATTATCAAGGCATTGAGGTGCGTAATCAAACTCAATGCCTTTGATGTCTAAAAGCATGGAGATTGGCGGGCAAAGTCAACCTGTTTGGACGCCAAACTCCATGAGTTTGTTTTCGAACCATTAAGCTACTGTTTTATGATATGCGACGAATGTAGCCATTAAAGGTATTTCTGATGGAGGGAACCTTGAGCAGCAGGCATTCGAAAACCACGACAGCTACAACGCAAGTAGCGATTCCCAGTGCAACGTCGATGAGGTAATGGTGACTGGTGTACACGGCTGTCCACCAGATGCCCATGCAGATGATGGCAAAAGTGGCAATGATCGCTTTTCGTTGTCGGCTTATCACGGCATAAATGGTTGTTACAAGCATGTAGGCCGCATGCAGTGATGGAATGGCGGCAAACACGTTGGCGTTTTTGCCATACAGCGACTGGAACACGGGAATGCCGATGAGTTCATCGAACCTGCCCAGTCCGGCAACGTTTCCACGGGTGTGCAGCAGGGGTTCGAATCCATATTGCATGACATACCAGGGTGGGGCGGCAGGATGGATGTAGTAGCCTGCAAATCCCACGAGGTTGACGAAAAGAAATGCCGTTGAGAAATGAAAATAATGCTTGCGGTCGCCCTTAAGATAAAGGTACAGACTGAACGCGATGGGTACCGGCACCCAGCAGAGGTAGAAAAAACCAGCCAAGAGGTCGGCTACCGTGCAGTGGTGTTGTGCGAAAAACTCATTGGGCGTGAGCGTTCCGGCTGCTGTGGTGATGCCGAAAAGTTGTTTCTCAGCCTCATAGAGGTCACGAATGTCTATCGGGTTGACTATGTAATTGGGGTAAAGCCGCATCACGTCATAGGTACAACCAAACAAGGCCCAGGGGGTTAAGGCCAAGGCCAATTTGCGTGTGGGCTTGTAGGCTGCCAACACGATGTATAACAGGATGATGTAAATGCTGAACACCTATCGGTCTTTCAATTGTTTGTAACAATGCGCCACGCGCCAAAAAGCAGTGATGTTGGCCAAAACAGCGATGAGCGTCATGCCCCCGATGAGCCACCACAGATTGCTGGTCAAGCCAGTGATGATGGCGGCAAAAGCGGTCACCACGACACGCTCCGGACGTTGCATCAGTCCCACCTTGCACTCAATGCCCAGACCTTCGGCTCGGGCCCGCACATAACTCACCATGATGGAACCTACCAGGGCCAGGAATGTAATGACACCTGCCCAGATTCCTGAAGCGGTCATCAGGAAAAGCGTGATGCCGAAGAGCGAGAATAGTTCGCTGTAGCGGTCTAAAGTGCTATCCCAGAATGCGCCAAAAGTGGTGGACATATTGCCCAAACGCGCCAATCGGCCATCCATCATGTCAAACAAACCGGAGAAAAGAAGAATGGCTCCTCCCCAGCCAATCCATGAAAAACCTATGGATATCGGCGTGAGTTGACTGGCATGGATGAAGAGGAATGCGGCGACGACGTTGCCGACAAAACCGATGGTTGTCACCATATTGGGCGTGATTCCCATCTTTATCATTCCCTTGATGATGGGATTGATGAGGGTATAAATGAGTTTTTGTAAATAGTCTCTATAGTTCATGGTGTTCAATTTTCTATGTCAGGTAGGATAAACGCCTCGGAGGATGTAGATTCCGGCAATTCTATCGTTGTTTTTTTCTTGTTGATTATTTTCTTCAGAGGTCGGCTTAGCTTTCCGTTAAACACAAACAGTCGTTGCATTTGGTAGTTCCACAATACGGCAACGGCGATGGCGACAGCCGCTTTCACGATGATGAAACTTACACCTGTCGCTTCTGTTAGGGAAAGGGTGCCAAAGGTGTTGAGCAAAATGCTTCCTGTCCACACTATCATATACCGTGCTGCTACGTGACGCTTATTGATAGAGTCGGGATGAAACACCCATTTGTAATTGATGATGCAGTTGGTGATTCCTCCCATGAGGGCGCCGATAAAGGTGGAATAACCGTACCATAATTCAGCAAATTGCGCCAAGATGATGGTGACGGCAAAGTCGACGAATGATGCTATCCAAGCCGATATCTGCGCTTTGCCGAAGGTAATGACTGCATTTTTTATATAGCCCATTGTGTGAAAAGGATGATAATGAGACTATAAACGCCAGCCAACAGGTCGTCTGCCATCACCCAGAACCCACCGTGACGACGGTCCAACATTCTAATACCCAATGGCTTCATGATGTCAAAGAATCTGAAGAGAACGAAGGATGCTACTATGTACCAGCCATTTTGTACAGGTACAGCCAGCAGCGGCGTCCACATACCAATCATCTCGTCAATGACCACTCGCTTGGGATCTTCACCCCAAAATGGTTCCAACTCGTTGGCAGCCCAGGTGCCTACAGCAGTAAATAAAACGATGAGGGCAAATGTGATGAAAAATAAGGTAGTGGGACTGAATGTGACCGCCATTGCCAGCCACAGGATTGTGGCCAGAAAAGCACCTGCAGTTCCTGGTCCCCATGGCCAGAATCCACTTCCGAAACCGGTGCCAATAATAACTGCTAACAGCGGCGGACGCTCCATAAGTAGGTGCAAAATTAATAGAAAAAATATTAATATCCAAAGAGTTTTCTTTAAAATTCTAAGATTATGTATATCTTTGCATGATAGAGAGAAATCGCCCCTGACCGTCCATAGGGGATGACCTACCTCAGGGTTTAAATGAAATTACAATATCGACAAGATGTCACTTGCACCGGCAGGTGACCCTATATATAATAAGGTGAACAGATTTTTTAGTTTTCTGTTTATAGTCATGACTTTTGTCTGTGTAGCTCATGCGCAGATTACGGGTGTGATAGTAGATGAGGATGGGTATGCCATTCCATACGCTAGCGTGATGTATAAAGGCCATCATGTTGCTGTTGTCAGCGACATAGAAGGTAAATTCAGCATTGCCCGTCATGAGGGATGGGTGATGACAATCAGTTCAGTGGGTTTTAAACAGCAGTCTATTAAGGTTGATGCCAGTACAAAGGCACATCTGAACATTGTTTTAAAGGAAGATGCCAAACGCTTGAATGAAGTGGTGGTAAAGAGTAAGCGTGGTCGCTATTCGCGTAAAAACAACCCTGCCGTGGAACTGATGCGGCGGGTGATTGCAGCCAAGAAGAAAAATCATCTGGATAATCATCCTTACTA
The DNA here is from genome assembly GCA_028726625.1 of Prevotellaceae bacterium. Classification (GTDB taxonomy): domain Bacteria; phylum Bacteroidota; class Bacteroidia; order Bacteroidales; family Bacteroidaceae; genus Prevotella. The sequence goes on from JAQYPT010000054.1 coordinate 15,847, forward strand.
CCAGTATAACAAGTATCAAAAGCTTACGTTGTCTTTGAGTGACATCAAGCCAGAGGATTTGGAAAGTGGCAGACTGAGCAAGTCGCTGTGGATGTTGGACCAGATTGAAACCAGCAGCTATAACAATAAGTTGGTTCTCCCAGTATCTGTAGACGAAACGGTAACGCAGCACATCTACCGCAAAAACCCGAAGTCGGAGAAAAGCATCATCAAGGGACAACAAAGTCAGGGCGTTAATAAGATGTTGCAAACGGGTGAAGCCTTGAACGTGATCATGAAGGATGTTTTTACGAATATCGACATCTATGACGACTATGTTCGACTGCTTCAAAATTCTTTCGTGAGTCCCATCGGGCGTACGGCCATCTCCTTTTATCGCTATTACATCGAAGACACGGTCTATGTAGATCGTGACTTGTGCTATCATCTACAGTTTATTCCCAACAACCAGCAAGACTTTGGATTTCGTGGGGAGCTGTATGTCTTAGCCGATTCGACGTTGCATGTGAAGAAATGCAAGTTGACCATGCCGAAGAAAAGTGATGTGAACTTTGTTGATGAACTGCATGTAGACCAAGAATACACCAAGCTTGATAACGGCGAGTGGGTGCTGACCAGGGATGATATGTGGGCAGAACTGTCACTGACGAGTTTCCTATCGAAAGCACTGGTTGTGCGCAATACCCGCATGAGCGACTATGCTTTTGACGAATTGCCCAATAAGCTATTCAAAGGAAGGGCCAAGGTGCGGCACGAGGCCGATGCCATGGTTCGGGATGAGGATTTCTGGAATCGATATCGTGCGGTGGAATTGACGAAGGGTGAATCGTCTATGGATGCTTTCGTGCATCGCATGGAGCAATCGAAAAACTTCAAATGGTTGTTGGTGGGCATCAAGGCGCTTGTTGAAAATTACGTGGAAACAAGCAGCGGCCAGCACAAAAGCAAGTTCGACATCGGACCTGTCAACACGCTTGTATCGAGCAACTTTGTGGACGGCTTGCGTTTCCGACTCAGTGGTAGAACGATGGCTGCACTCAATCCGCATCTGTTTTGGAAAGGCTATGTGGCATACGGAACACGGTCGCAGAAAACCTATTATGGTACAGAGGTGACCTATGCCTTGAATAAAAAGAAGAACTCGCCGTTTGAGTTTCCGCAACGTAATCTGGTCTTTGAAACCGCTTATGACGTGATGTCACCGGCCGATAAGTTCTTGCTACACAATAAAGACAACGCCTTTATGGCCATTAAGACGCAGAAAGTGGAGCAGATGTACTTCTACAACCGTCAGAAGTTGTCGTTTATTTATGAAACAGATTGGGGATTCAGTGTCAACACCTCTGTCAAAGCCGAGAGTAACGAGGTGGCAGGTGACTTGCATTTCGTGCGCATGAGTGATCGTCAGGAAATTTTTAAGATAAGAACCACTGAGCTACAACTTGGCTTTCGCTACTGCCCTGGACAGACATTTATGAACACCAAACAGAAAAGAGTACCTATCAACTTGGATAGTCCTGAGTTCAAAGTAAGCCATACCATGGGATTGAAAAACTTCCTGGGTGGACAATATACGATGAATTTTACGGAAGTAGGGTTTTACAAGCGGCAATGGCTTGGTAGCTGGGGTTACTTGAATGGCTATGTTAATCTGGGTGCACAGTGGGACAAGGTGCCTTTCCCCTTGTTGATTATGCCACCGGTGAACCTTTCCTACTTTGAACACCCCGAGACATTCTCCATGATGCGTAACATGGAATTTCTGACAGACCGATATGCGTTCTGGTCTTTGTCATGGGACCTGAATGGTAAGCTGCTGAATCGTATTCCTCTCATCAGGCGACTGAAGTGGCGTGAATATATAGCTTTTAAGGGCATGTTTGGCACTCTGACAGACAAGAATAATCCCTTTTTGCAGCGCAACCAGGCCGATGATATCCTGTTTGCCTTCCCAGAAGGGGCGTATGTCATGGACAAGAAAGTGCCCTATATGGAGATTGTAGCTGGCGTACACAACATTTTCAACTTCTTTGGGGTAGACTTCATTCACCGTATCAATTACAATGGGCATCCCTATACTAAAAAGAATGGAGTGAGGTTCAGCGTCATGATGACCTTCTAAGTGGATGCAATGCCACGCTATTGCATTAGAATGAGTGTCCGCAGATGAGGCACTCATTAATTGATAACCATGAGATAACTAATAAGACGAGATAGAGTATTGTATTATGAGAAAAATAAAGAATCCCTGGATAGGAGTGGAGAAGTACAACTGCTATGGCTGTTGCCCAGACAATGAGATGGGGTTGAAGATGGAGTTTTATGAGGATGGCGACGACATCATCTCTTTCTGGAATCCACAAACACATGACCAAGGATGGGTAGGAACCATCCATGGGGGCATTCTCAGTACACTCATTGACGAGATAGCGGGTTGGGTGGTCATCCGAAAACTACAGACTACTGGTATGACCAGCAAACTGGAAGTTCGCTATAAACAGCCTATTGCCACGACAGAACCACAATTAACCATACGTGCCCATATACGAGAGCGTCGGCGCAACTTGGTATTCATTGATGCAATCATCGAGAATGGGCAGGGTGAATTATGTGTTGAAGGGTCGGCCGTTTATTCCGTATTTGATAAACAACGAGCCGGAGAAATGGGCTTCCGTGGTTGTGAATTGGAAGACGAACAACTGCTCTCCATGTAACTTGTAAGTCATAATCAGGACAGTTTAACCTTACGAATCTAAAAAGAAGTATTATATATGGAAATCTTTGATTGTTCGTTATTACCATCTTCTTTAATAGACCAGTAGGCTTGTTGATGTCACAAAGAAAAGCCGGGATTGAAAAACAGTCAGCATCGTTGCAGACAGGGAATTCATAGTCGGTTACTCCTCGTTAGGTGTGAAGGCCATTGCTATCACTCCAGTTTCACCAATATGCTCAATATTGCTTAATTTTGCGTTTTTTATAGTTTAAAGCCTTTCTTATTCGGAAAAAAGTTGTACTTTAGCATGTTGAAATAAATAGGCAAAACGTCACAGAGCGAAATTAAATGTGCTTATAGACGATTTTAGACGGAATTTAACATTATATTTATACTAACGATTGAATGGACGAAAATCAGACAATTGATCATGACAGGATCATGAAGATTAACATTGAGGAGGAAATGAAGTCGTCATACATCGATTATTCGATGTCTGTGATTGTGGCTCGTGCCCTTCCTGATGTACGAGATGGTTTCAAACCTGTACACCGTCGTATCTTATACGGTATGCTGGGTATTAGCAATACAAGTGACAAGCCATATAAGAAATGTGCTCGTGTAGTAGGTGAGGTGCTTGGTAAGTACCATCCTCATGGTGACAGTTCTGTGTATGGTGCCTTGGTACGTTTGGCACAAGACTGGAACATGCGCTACACGCTTGTAGACGGGCAAGGTAACTTTGGTAGTGTTGACGGTGACTCTGCTGCTGCCATGCGTTATACCGAATGTAGATTGTCAAAGATGGGTGAGCATGTCATGGACGACCTGGATAAGGATACCGTGGACATGGCCAGCAACTTTGACGACACTTTACAGGAGCCAACGGTTATGCCGACCAGGATACCAAACCTGCTTGTAAACGGTGGAAATGGTATTGCGGTGGGTATGGCGACAAACATGCCAACTCATAATCTTCGTGAAGTGATAGAAGGTTGTTGCGCATATATCGACAACCCTGACATCGGGCTAGATGAACTGATGAAGCACATCCAGGCTCCTGATTTCCCGACAGGGGCTTATATCTACGGTCTGCAGGGCGTGAAGGATGCCTACGAAACTGGTCGTGGTCGTATCATCATCAGAGCAAAAGCCGAGATTGAAAGTGATGAGAGCCACGATAAGATTGTTGTCACAGAAATTCCATATGGCGTTAACAAACAACAACTCATTGAATACATAGCAGCTCTTGTGAAAGAAGGTAAGCTGGACGGTATCTCAAACGTTAACGATGAATCGGGTCGGCAGGGAATGCGTATTGTTATTGACATCAAGCGGGATGCCAATGCCAATGTCATTTTAAACAAATTGTTTAAGATGACGGCTTTGCAAAGTTCGTTCTCAGTCAATAACATCGCCCTGGTGAAAGGTCGTCCACGCCTGTTGAGCTTGAAAGAATGTGTGAAGTACTTTGTTGAGCATCGCCATGATGTAACCATCCGCAGGACCAAGTTTGAGCTAAAGAAAGCACAAGAACGCGCCCATATCTTGGAAGGCTTGATTATTGCATGCGACAACATTGACGAAGTGGTTCACATCATCCGTGGAAGTAAGACGCCTTCGGAAGCTCAAACCAATTTGGAAAAGCGGTTTGACCTGGATAATCTGCAGAGTAAGGCCATTGTTGACATGCGTCTGTCTCAGTTGACAGGACTTCGCATGGATCAGTTGCATGCTGAATATGATGAGTTGGAAAAACTCATCGCTTATTTGGAAAACATTCTTTCTGATCCCGAACTTTGCAAGAAGGTGATGAAGGATGAGCTGAACGAGGTAAAGGAGAAATACGGTGATGACCGCCGCACAAAGATTATTCCTGATGAACATGAGTTCAATGCAGAAGATTTCTATCCAAATGATCCTGTTGTTATTACCGTAAGTCATCTTGGGTATATCAAGCGAACACCACTGTCTGACTTCCGCGAACAAGCCAGGGGTGGTGTTGGATCTAAGGGTGCCACACATCGTGATCAAGACTTCACGGAGTTTATCTATCCCGCTACCATGCACCAAACCATGTTGTTCTTCACCAAGAAGGGACGTTGCTATTGGCTCAAGTGCTATAACATACCAGAGGGAGCTAAGGATTCTAAGGGTCGTGCCATCCAGAATTTGCTCAACATCGACAGTGACGATGCCATCAATGCAATCCTGCGTTTGCGAGGACTGGACGACGAGGAGTTTATTAATTCGCACTATGTCGTCTTTGCAACCAAAAACGGTACAGTGAAGAAAACAAGTCTTGAGGCTTATTCCCGTCCACGAACCAATGGTGTCATCGCTATCAATATTGCGGAGGGAGACGAAGTGGTTGATGTGAGATTGACCAATGGTGAAAACGAACTCATTCTGGCTAACCGTAATGGTAGGGCAGTGCGTTTCGATGAAAACACCGTTCGCACCATGGGACGTACCGCAACAGGTGTGCGCGGTATGCGACTGGATGATGGTGACGACGCTGTTGTCGGCATGATTGTTGTTAATGATCCTGTTAACGAGACGGTCATGGTTGTCAGTGAAAACGGTTATGGCAAGCGTTCTTTGGTAGAGGATTACAGAAAGACCAATCGTGGTGGTAAAGGTGTCAAGACACTGAGCATTACAGATAAGACTGGACGTCTGGTTGCGATTAAGAACGTGACAGATAACAATGATTTGATGATCATCAATAAGAGTGGTATTACCATTAGATTGGCTGTCTCGGAATGTCGTGTGATGGGCCGTGCTACACAAGGTGTACGATTGATTAATCTGTCAAAGAAGAATGATGTCATCGCCAGTGTATGTAAGACCATGAGCTCAGAACTGGAAGCATCTTTGGAAGAAGATAATAAAGAGGAATTGGATCAGCCCGATAGAGAGGGAGAGGATACCATGAACTCTGGGTCAGACAAGACAACTGCTGAAGAGGCTCCATTGGTAGATTTTGATGATGAGTTGGAGCCTAACGAATAAAAATAAACCTTTAAAAATAACGAAATTATGAAAAAATTAATGTTGATGGCTTTGATGGCACTGGGTGCCACAACGTCTTTTGCCGGTGACAGTGACGCGTTAAAGGCTATCATGTCTGCAAAAACATTTGTTGAAGCAGAGAATTTGGTCAAGTCAAATTTGTCACAATTGGCAAACAATGAAGAAAAAGCAAAAGCTTATAATAAGCTAGTCGACCTTGCTATGCAAAAAGTGAACAAAGAGCAGACTATCATTGAGAAGAATATGCTTAGTCAACAGCTTAAACAGGGTGAGCAGCAACAATATGATACTGTGGGGTATTATGATGCACTTTACCACGCAATAAATGCTGGTATTGAAGCAGACAAATACGATATGATGCCCAATGCGAAAGGAAAGGTAAAACCTAAGTTTCACAAGGAAAATCAAAATCGTTTGTACAACTTACGCCCTCAGTTGATTAATGCTGGACAGGACGCTGGAACAAAGAATGATCAGCAAGGAGCTTTGAAGAACTTCGGTCTGTATGTATCTTCGTCTCAAGCTAATTTGTTTAAGGATGTCGCCAACAAACCTGCTTATGATCAATATCTTGGAGAGGTGGCGCGTGTAGCAGCTGTATATGCTTTCCAAGATAAGAAGGTTGATTTGGCAAACCAATATGCAGATGTAGCCTTGCAGGATACAGCAAAGGATGTGCATAAGGAGGCATTGAACTTGAAGTCGTATCTCATCACACAAGGGCTCACATCTAAATCAGACTCGTTGAAAGCTATTGAAAGCTTGAAAGAACTGTATGTAAAAGAAAAGGGTAATGAGCAAGTGTTCAGCGCATTAAGTGCCATGTATAACGGCATGGACAACAAAGAAGAGCTGAATAAATTGGTTGCTTCTAAACTGCAAGAAGATCCTAATAATTTCAGTGCTTTGGCAATGAAAGCTCAAATTGCAATGAATGCTGGTCAGTGGGATGAAGCTATTGAAGGCTATAAGAAAGCGGTGTCTGTGAACGACAAGGACCCACTTGTATACACTTATCTTGGGTTCTGTATCAATTCAAAAGCACAAGGTTTGAATAATGCTGCCGAGCAAAAGAAACTCTATACAGAATCAGTTGGCTATCTGGAAAAAGCTCGTGACCTTGATCCCGATAAGAGTCGTGCAAACTGGAGCTATCCATTATATCAGTGCTATTACTCACTCTACGGTGCTGAAGACAGTAGAACGAAGGAAATGGAGAATTTGAATAAATAATAATACTATTAATAATCTTAACGTGGAGGATATATCGTGAGGTATATCCTCCACGTTTTTATATGATTGCAAAACTTTATTTATCCCTTTGCAAATAATGTTAAGTTTATTGTAAAAAATGTAGCGGATATTAACTTTTTCCGTATATTTGCAGAAGTAAGAGTTCAATATTCAGAAATTATTCATCACCTTTGCTGAATACATTATCTCACTAGATAGATTCTTAAAAGAACCGATTAATTTATAAAAGTTGATTAACATGAAAAGATTGATACATATTTTCCTTCTACTTATCATAGTTGTTTGTTCAGTGCAAGCACAGAGAAAAGATATATCTCAGGCTAGACAATGGATTAAACATGGTAATAATCTGGAAAAAGCAGAAAATTCCATGAGTAATTTGTTGAAAGACTCCACGAACAGAAATAATAAGAAAATATGGATAACACTGTTCGAGGCTGTTAAAAAGCAGTATGAACAGGGAAATGAAAAGCTGTATTTAAAGCAAAAGTACGATACAGCTAAGTTATTTTCATTGGGAAAGAAAATGTTTGATGTTTTGCAAGCGTTCGACTCTGTTGATGCGACACCCAACAAAAAAGGAGTCATCAAAATAGAATACAGAGATGAACATGCTCAGTTCTTAAACCAAATCAGACCCAACCTTTTCAATGGCGGAGCCTATTTCATGCTGAAGCATAAGTATCAAGAAGCTTATGATATGTATGACGCATACATCAATTGCGCGTATCAACCTTTGTTCAAGAATTATGACTATATGAGACGTGACAAGTTGATACCCGAGGCTTCCTATTGGGCGGCCTACAATGCTTACAAGCTCAAGAACCACCAAGCAACCTTGAAGCACACTCCTTTGGCATTGAAAGATACAACTCACTACGTTTACATGCTGCAATATTTGGCGCAAACGTATAAGGAAATGAACGATACAACCTTGTACTTGAAAACATTGGAAGAAGGATTCTCATCACATCCTGACTTTCCGTTCTTCTTTCCACGGCTGGTAGACTATTATGTGCAGAATCATCGCTTCGACAAAGCACTGCACGTCATCAATCAAGCTCTATCTGTCGACAGCACCAATCAGATTTATCGTTTTGCGAAGAGTACGGTTTTGTTGAATACGGGACAATATGACGAATGTATAGAAATATGTGACGGATTGATTGCAGAGAATGATAGCATGATGGAACCTTATTTAAATGCGGGGCTGGCCTATTTTAATCAAGCTGTTATTTTGGACAAAGAGTTGCAGGTATCAAAGCAGCATAGACAAATGATTTTAAATGATTATCGTAAGGCTTTGCCCTATCTCGAACGCTACAGACAACTAGCTCCTGACATGAAAGAGCGCTGGAGCCTTCCGCTCTATACTATTTACCTAAATCTGAATATGGGTAAAGAGTTTGATGAGATTGATAAAATTATAAACGCAAAGAAGGGGTGAACATGAGTGTCAATATTAATTTAAACAAACTGGGTATTGATGAATTAAGCCCCATGCAGCAAGAGGCATCTCGGCTCATATTGGGTGGGCAGGCTGATGTTGTCATCTTGTCTCCTACGGGATCGGGTAAAACATTGGCTTATTTACTGCCGTTGATGCAAAAAATAGAGGTATCACGTGATGAGCTGCAAGCCGTGGTCATCGTGCCAAACAGAGAGTTGGCTCTTCAGTCATCAAGCATCTTGAGCACCTTATCAACGTCCGTACGTTCCTACGCTTGTTATGGTGGTCGACCGACTATGGATGAGCACAAACAGCTGAAGCAGATTCAACCCCAAATCATATTTGCCACACCAGGCCGGCTCAACGATCATCTTAGCAAAGGAAACATTGTCACAAATTCCACACAATATGTCGTGATAGACGAGTTCGACAAATGTTTAGAAATGGGATTCCAGGATGAAATGAAGGAGGTGTTGACACAACTGCATGCAGTCATGCAACGAATTCTCCTATCGGCAACAGATGCCGACTCCATCCCAGAGTTTGTCAATGTAAACCGTTTACAGCGTTTGGATTATTTAGATGAGGATAATACCACAAAGCAGATTCAAATCTTTGCTGTACAAAGTCCTGACAAAGATAAATTGGAGACCTTATCCAAGTTGTTGCTCACTTTTGACAATCAAAGTAGTATCGTTTTTGTCAATTACCGGGATAGTGCCGAGCGAATTCATGAATACTTGCAGGAACATAGATTTTCATCTACGGTCTTCCATGGTGGTCTTGACCAAAAACAGCGTGAAGATTCACTCTATCAATTTTCTAATGGTTCTGTCAATGTCTTGGTCAGTACCGACTTGGCTTCTCGTGGACTTGACATTCCCGATGTAAGTAATATCGTTCATTATCATTTGCCAGAACATGAAGATGGCTACATACACCGAATAGGAAGAACGGCCCGATGGGACAAAAAAGGAAAAAGCTTTCTCATCATCGGACCAACCGAGAGCATTCCTGAATTTATCTCTTCTGACATCACAAACTTTGACTTTCCAGAACAACTTCCACCAGTTCCCATGGAACCCAAAATGGCTACATTGTACATCGGAAAAGGAAAGAAAAATAAGATCAGTAAGATGGATGTCGTGGGATTCTTGTGTAAGAAATGTGGTTTGAAATCAACTGAAATCGGACGTATCGATGTTAAAGACTATTATGTATACGTGGCCGTGGTTCGAAATAAGTTGCAACAAGTTCTCCAGTTGTCCAAAGGTGAAAAAATCAAGGGAATAAAGACTTTGTTAGAGCCAGTTTCATAAAAAAAGAGGCTTTGCGCAAAAAAAATGCATTAATATTTTTTTCTTTCAGACTAATGTCGTAAATTAGCCCCCAAATAAGACAAACATTTATTTCTACTAACTAATCAATTAATATGAAAAAGTACAATTTTAATGCAGGTCCATCAATTCTCCCTCGTGAGGTGATTGAAAACACAGCGAAACAAATTCTTGATTTTAATGGTAGTGGACTCTCTCTGATGGAGATTAGCCACCGTGCAAAAGACTTTCAGCCTGTTGTTGACGAGGCTGTAGCTTTGATTAAAGAGTTGTTGCAGATACCTGAAGGCTATGCAGTTATCTTCTTAGGTGGTGGTGCATCTTTGCAGTTCCACATGGTTCCTAACAACTTCTTTGTGAAGAAGGCTGCCTACCTGAACACAGGTACATGGGCTAAGAAAGCTTTGAAAGAAGCAAAGTTCTTCGGAGAAGTAGTAGAAGTAGCTTCTTCTGCAGACAAGAACTATTCTTATCTTCCTAAAGGTTGGAGCGTACCTGAAGATTGTGATTATTTCCACATTACTTCAAACAATACCATCTACGGTACAGAGATCCGCAAAGACTTGGATGTAAAGGTGCCACTCATTGCAGATATGTCATCAGATATATTTAGTCGTCCAATTGATGTTGCTAAATATGCATGTATCTACGGTGGAGCACAGAAGAACTTGGCTATGGCTGGTGTTACATTCGTTATCGTTAAGGAAGACATGCTGGGCAAGACCGGACGTGAGATACCAACGATGTTGGATTATCGCACACACATCGAGAAGGGTTCTATGTTTAATACTCCTCCTGTTGTTCCTATCTATTCAGCTCTTGAAACCTTACGTTGGATTAAAAAGAACGGCGGTGTAGAAGCTATGGATAAGTTGGCTCACGAAAGAGCAGACTTGTTGTATGCTGAAATTGACAGAAACAAACTGTTCAAGGGTACTGTTGCTGAAGAGGATCGCTCATTGATGAACATCTGCTTTATCATGAATGATGAATACAAGGATCTTGAAAAACCATTCTTCGAGTTCGCTACCGAACGTGGTATGGTTGGTATCAAGGGACACCGTTCTGTTGGAGGTTTCCGTGCAAGTTGCTACAACGCAATGTGTGTTGATGGTGTGAAAGAGCTGATCGCTTGCATGAAGGAATTCGAAGACAAACATTAATCAATCACAAACTACACACTAGTTATGATTTACGAATAGGCTAAAATAAGGAAATTAGGCGAGCTTAATAATTCAGTTTGCCTGATTCAACCTTATTTTAGCCTGTTTGTTTATCAATTCATGCGTAATCACCTCTTGATGTGATTGCGTAGTTAATTAACCCATTCAATATTCTAAACAAATGAAAGTACTTATTGCTACAGAAAAACCTTTTAATGGAAAGGCAGTTGAGGCTATTAAAAAAGAGTTGGAAAGCCAGAATCATTGCGTTGAACTGTTAGAGAAATACACTTCTACCGATGAACTCAAAGAAGCTGTTAAAGATGCAGAGGCGATGATTGTTCGTTCTGATAAAATAACAAAAGAAATCCTTGATGCAGCTCCAAAACTTAAAGTTGTTGTTCGTGCAGGCGCTGGTTACGATTCTATCGACACCGCCTATGCCAAAGAAAAAGGTGTAGTGGTAGAAAATACCCCAGGTCAGAACTCTAATGCAGTAGCCGAATTGGTATTTGGCTTGTTGATTTATATGTCTCGTAGCTGCTTCTCTGGAAAATCAGGTTGTGAGCTGAAAGGTAAGAAGTTAGGTATCTTGGCTTTTGGTAACATTGGACGTCATGTAGCTCGTATCGCCAATGGTTTTGGTATGGAGGTATATGGCTTCAGCCGTTCACATGCAGAGAATCCTAAAAAAGAAGATGGCGTTCAGTTCGTAGCTACCAAAGAAGAACTTTTCAAGCAGTGCGATATTGTCAGTGTACACCTTCCTTCCAATGAACACACAAAACAAAGTGTTGGTTATGATGTTGTTAACTTGATGAAGAAGGGTGGCATCTTGGTGAATACAGCTCGCAAGGAAGTTATCAACGAACCAGAATTGTTGCGTTTAATGGGTGAACGTGAAGATCTTAAATTTGTGACAGACATCAAGCCAGACGCTGATGCAGAATTTGCAAAGTTCGAGGGTCGTTACTTCACTACTCCTAAGAAGATGGGCGCACAGACTGCAGAAGCCAACGCAAATGCCGGAATCGCAGCTGCACAGCAAATCAATGCTTATTTCAAAGACGGTTGCACAAAATTCCAAGTTAACAAGTAAACACCATGGCAACAATCAAACCATTTAAAGGCGTTCGACCTCCAAAAGATTTAGTCGAAGAGGTTGAGTCACGTCCTTACGATGTCTTAGATTCTGATGAGGCGAGAGAAGAAGCTGGAGATAATGAGAAGAGTTTGTATCACATTATAAAACCAGAAATCGATTTCGAACCAGGAACGTCTGAATATGACCCACGCGTCTATGAGCAAGCTGCCAAGAACTTTAAGAAGTTTCAAGAGAAAGGTTGGCTCAAGCAAGACGAACACGAAAACTACTATATCTATGCCCAAACCATGAATGGTAAAACACAGTATGGATTGGTGGTAGGTGCTTATTGTCAAGATTATCTCAATGGGGTTATTAAGAAGCATGAATTGACCCGAAGAGATAAAGAAGAAGACAGAATGAAGCATGTACGGGTATGTGATGCCAACATAGAACCTGTTTTCTTTGCTTATCCCGACAATCAAACGCTTACAGCTTTGATAGAGCGTTATGCCTCTGAAAAGCCCGAATACGACTTCATTGCTCCTATTGACGGTTTCAGACATCAGTTCTGGGTCATCTCCGATGCAAAAGATATTGAAACCATTACCGCTGAATTTAAGAAGATGCCAGCCTTGTATATCGCTGATGGTCACCATCGTTCTGCAGCTGCTGCATTGGTTGGGGTTGAAAAATCAAAAGCTAATCCTAATCATACGGGTCATGAAGAATATAACTATTTCATGGCTGTATGCTTCCCTGCATCTCAGTTAACCATTTTAGATTATAATAGAGTGGTGAAGGATTTGAACGGAATGTCATCAGAAGAGTTCCTAAAAGCTTTGGAGAAAAACTTTGATGTAACAGAGGAAGGTGCAAAGAATTACAAGCCACAACAGTTGCATGAATTCTCTTTATATCTCGACGGAAAGTGGTATAGCTTGAAAGCAAAACCAGGAACCTACGACGACAACGATCCAATTGGTGTGTTGGACGTAGATATTTCTTCTCGATTGATACTCGATGAATTACTCGGAATCAAGGATTTACGTTCAGACAAGCGTATTGATTTCGTTGGTGGTTTGCGTGGCTTGGAAGAGCTTGAACGTCGAGTAGACAGTGGAGAAATGAAGATGGCACTGGCTCTTTATCCTGTTTCCATGCAGCAGATTATGGACATCGCCGATTCTGGCAAGATTATGCCGCCAAAAGCTACTTGGTTTGAACCCAAACTACGTAGTGGATTGGTGATTCACAAGCTGTCATGATATTAGACGAATACAAGACAATATCACAAAAAGTAGGCGAGGGATTTTACTCTGAGAAGAGGAGTAAATTCCTCGCCTTTGCGCATCATGTAACGTCTGAAGATGAAATAAAATCAATCCTTCTGGCGTACAAGAAAAAATATTATGACGCCCGACACTGCTGCTACGCGTATATGCTGGGGGCTGAACGTGTTAACTTTAGGGCGAATGATGACGGAGAGCCCTCGAGTACGGCAGGCAAACCGATACTGGGACAAATCAATTCCTTCGAGTTAACCGACATTTTAATAGTTGTAATCCGCTATTTTGGTGGTACCAAGTTGGGTACCAGTGGACTCATTGTCGCCTACCGCTCAGCTGCTGCGGCAGCCATTGAGGCATCACAGATCGAGGTAAAACTGGTAGAAGAAACCATCACCTACACATTTGCCTATCCCATGATGAACCAGGTGATGAGAATAGTGAAAGATATGCAGCCTCGAATCGTTTCACAAAATTTTGACAACACCTGTAGTATCACGCTGGCCATTCGTCAATCTGAGGCCGAACGTTTGAAGAACGCTCTTCACAAGTTGTCGTTTGAATGATAAATACGCCCATCGACAACGATGATAAATCCGGTGGCTCATATCCTGCCAACTTTGGTTGTCACATTCCTATTTTTTTTCAAAAATAGCCTATCCATTTACACATTCATGTAACACATATGCAAACTCATTGACTTTGAGGGACAAAGTCATAGGGTTTGCGCCCTTATTCACATGCTATTGATAAGTAAAGTCAATGAGTTTATAATGCGTTGACTGATTGGTTGTTTGATGATATGTCTTCGTGATGTTTGTTGGGCTGCGAAGGCTGGCCACACGGCATTGCAAACTTGTTCTTGTAGCCAATTGGTATGGCTGTCGTGATGGTGAGCAGTGCAATTAAAGATTCAAAATCGAAGTGCAAAATTTGTTGGTGTTTGGATTGTACAAAAAACATGAAAAACACCGCGGAGGTTTGCCATGCGGCCGGGGGCGCGAAGCCCCCGAAGAGCACAATCGGCAATACAAAAAAAGCAAA
>JAQYPT010000055.1 GCA_028726625.1 Prevotellaceae bacterium
TTTCTTTTCTCAGCCAAAGGATGTGCTTATAAGCCTCGAAAATGGAGATTGGCAAGTTAAATAGTACAATAAAAAAAATATTGACAAGAAATATAGAATAAACAACTAAAAACTGTCAAGCGATTTTAGGAAAAGACAAAGCATTGGGTTTGAAGGCCAAAGTCAATGGGTTTGGCCACCAAAGTCAATGACTTGTTTTTGTAACCAAAAAGGGTTTGCAACATTCAAAGAAATGTAAAAATTGCGATTATCCTTTTAAATCATCTTTGTTTGTCTGGAGAAATTTATAATTTTGCGAACGATTATCGTATTTACAGACATAAAAAAGATTGTTGAACAGGTTCGGCAGAGGCATGGATAATCACCCCCGGCCGGGCGCAATACATGAAAAGAAAATCAATTATGAAGAAAATCAGAGCCGCCGTAGTAGGCTACGGCAACATAGGTCACTATGCCGTTCAGGCATTGGAGGCCGCAGAAGATTTTGAAATAGCTGGCATCGTACGCCGCCAGGGTGCTGAGAACAAACCAGCCGAGCTGGCCGCTTATAAGGTTGTGAAGGATATAAAAGAGCTGAAAGATGTGGATGTGGCCATCCTGGCGACTCCTACACGCAGCTGTAAGGAGCACGCCCAGCAGATTTTACCCCTTGGCATCAACACAGTGGACAGCTTTGATATCCACACAGATATCGTTGATTACCGCGCTGCCTTAATGCCCTTGTGCCAGCAGCACCATGCGGTGAGCGTCATTAGTGCGGGCTGGGATCCGGGATCCGACTCCATTGTGCGCACGCTGATGCAAAGCTTAGCACCCAAAGGTCTTAGCTACACCAACTTCGGGCCAGGCATGTCGATGGGACACAGCGTGTGCGCCAGAGGTAAGAAGGGCGTGAAGAATGCGCTGTCGATGACCATTCCGTTGGGCGAGGGCATCCACCGACGCATGGTATACGTGGAGTTGGAAGACGGTGCCACGCTCGATGAGGTGACCAAGGAAATCAAGTCCGACCCCTATTTCGCACACGACGAGACGCATGTCATGGCCGTTGAGTCGGTCGATGCGGTGCGTGACATGGGACATGGCGTACACTTGGTGCGCAAGGGAGTGAGCGGCACCACGCAAAACCAGCGCATGGAGTTCAGCATGAGCATCAACAACCCTGCGCTCACCGCACAAGTGTTGGTCAACGTGGCACGCGCCAGCATGCGCCAACAGCCAGGATGTTACACCATGGTGGAGCTTCCTGTCATCGACATGTTGCCCGGTGAGCGGGAAGACCTCATCAAACATCTGGTATAACAGCCTCAACCTTCCCTCCTTGAGAGGGAAGGAAAGCCAATGAAAAGCTGGTCTACAGCTTCGGCTCTCCGTACAGATGGTCCCACCAAGTGGAATCGTCTTTGAGCCATTTGGCGAACCATGCGAAGATGGTGTTCTGCCATTTCAGGCGCTTGTTGTAATCGGTGATGTGGTGATTCTCACCATCTACCACTACAAAGGCCGTGGGTCGTCCCAAGAGTTTCAGTGCCGTGAACATCTGGATGCTCTCGCCTATCGGCACATTGGTATCGGCACTGCCATGCAAGAACAACAGTGGCGTGTGAATTTTATCGGCATTGAACAGCGGACTTTGGTCCACATATAGTTTCTTGTCCGTCCAAGGATAACGGTTGGCCATGCTCACTTCGCTGTAACTATAGCCCCAATAACCTTCGCCCCAGTAACTGGTATGGTCGCTGATGCCCGCATGCGATATGGCAGCCGCAAAGAGATTGGTCTGCGTTTGCAGGTATTGCGTCATGAATCCGCCATACGATGCGCCGATGCATCCAATCTTCTTGCCATTGATGAACGTATGGTCGGCCACGAATTTCTTCGTTCCTTCAATGATATCTTCAGCCACTCCTTGCCCCGCTGTGTTGACATGACGGGAAGAAAACTCTTGTCCAAATCCCACGGCACCACTGGGTTGGATGACCAACACGACGTAACCCAACGCGGCATAGGCATGGTGCGGATAGCGTGTTTCAAAGTTACGGCTCGTTGGCGAGCATCCTCCATAATAATTAACGATGAGCGGATAATGCTTTGATGGGTCGAAATGGGGCGGCAGATAATAGCGCGTGCAGATGGTGTCTCCACGTGAATTGACGAAATTCCAAGCCTTGCATTCCCCCAAGCGAATACCGGCAAGGGTCTGAAGATTGGTGTCTTCCACCACCTTTGGACGCTTGGCAGACAGGTTCATGGTGTACACACGGTCGGCATTGGACGCACTTTCGCCCGTCCATGCCATGACGGGAGCCGAATGGGCGAACGACATGCGTTTGACAACCTCTTCGGGTTGATGGATTTTCACAATCTTCTTCGACTTCGTATCACAGCAGTAAAGGCTCACGCTGTCACGGTTCATGGCCGTGAAATACAGCTTACCGTCGGCGTGGTTCCATGCGTATTGACTGATGCCGGGGTCGAATGTCTTGGTCAGCGGCGTGACCTGTCGGTCTGAGAGGCGCAGTGTAAACAACTGATAGTCGTACATGCTCGGCACTCTTCCATTGGGAACGTTGGCTCCGATGCCGTTGAAAGCCTCGGGAGAACCCATCACTACAATCTCTTTTCCATTGGGTGAAAAGGCTGCACTGGCAATGAATCCATCGTCACAGACCAGCGTATCGGCTTTCAGGGTACGCACATCCAGGCTGAAAATAGAGAACAAGGTAGTGGGACGATGAGTAAGTCGGGTGCGAGTGGTCATGAAGAGCACCTTGGAACCATCGTTATTGATGTCCAAGAGCGACACGTCGTGATAGCCGAAGGTGAGCGGTTGGGCCAGTCCGGTGCGCAAATCAAACTTCAACAGACTTGTTCTGTTGCGCCAACCCGGTTGCCGATCCTCGGGTTCAGTAATCTCATAAACATCACGATCCTTCTTCTTCCCCTCGTTTTTCTGCATCACCACCAGGTAATCGGCAGTGGGTGACAGCACGAAAGGACCCTCTGGCAGATTCGTAGCGATGACTTTTTCAGCACCCGTCTCAACGTCTGACGTGACCAACTCCCTGCTGTTTTTTCCCTGACGAGCCCAATATAGCTCGTGAGAATGCGGCATCCAGTGAACGGCTTCGTTACGAGTTGCCACGATATGACCTGTCTTGAGTTCCTTCACTTGCCAACAATATGACGTTTTACCACCGTGTGCCACGTCCCGAAAAGCCGTGATGAGGTATTTACCATCAGGCGAAAGCTCCACTCCAGTCACGAACCTACGGTCGGTCAGGCTGCGCAATGTGAACGTTTTTTCACCCTCACCAACCGAGAATTTGGCTCCCTTCTGAGGCTCAACCTGTATGTCCAGCGTGTCCGATCGGCCGCGTTTGGAAAGATATTTCACCACCACATCGTGGGAACCCGGCTCTAATGTCAGCTTACCATCACGACTTTGCTGCCCGTCTACATACAAATTGAAATCAGAGAGCTTGCCCACTTTGACCGTTGCCTGCCCATATCCGTCGGCTTGAATGCGAAAACCCAGCAAATGGAGGGCGTATGGCGCATCGGAAGTGGGCAAAACTTCGCCGGAAACTTCCCGTCCTTGGCGCACTTGTCCTAACGACAAAGGCGTGTCCAGCAGCGACTTGGCGTTGAACGTGTGGCCCTTTACATCGACACTGTCAATCATCAGGGGACGCTGCACCACAAAAGGACCGGCATAACGAACCGTCTTCACGGGGATGACGGAGCCGTAAACAAAATCAGCTGTCAACAAGACAGCTGATAAAAGGATATAAAACTTATTCATCATTTTCAATGGTTAGAAATAGTAAAATGGAAGGATAGCCCGCCATGACCTCAGTCCTTACTCATCACACCCAAAGAGAGGATCCTCGGGCATGACCATGGTTGGGGTCTTCTCGTATTCCTTCAGCAATTTCGCAGGTACGTATTTTTTATCAACAACCAAGCGGAACATATACTCATTGAACCACTGATTGGTCATGATGAGGCAGCCTTTCTGCCCGTATGTGGGTCCCCAACTGTTCTCCACCTTCCACTTCAAGGGCTTGTCCTGTGCGTCCAAGTCGACAGCCGTCAATGTCATGGCGTGCGTAGAGCCGCTGTCAAACGTGGCAATGCGGTCCGCCTTGCCCATGTTGAACGTTGTTCCCAGCAGGCTACCGTAATCATAATTGTCCACATCCATATAGCCTCGCTTGCGATCCAGCTGCTTGCCAACATCGTAAGAGCTATACATCTTGTGCCCATCTTTCAAGCTGGCGATGGCCAACCGCGCAATCTCGTCCATCGGAAGATTGAGGTATTTCCAGTTGTGTCCATCGTAACTGTGACGATCATACTCCACTTCGTAAGTTTCATGATAAGCCCGTCGCGGGTCATTCATCACCATGATGAACGTTCCGTTGAGCCCATGTCCCACCGTTTCGTCATAAAATTCGCGGGGTGTATAGCGTTTTTGTGGTGTGACAGCCTTGCCATCTTTGTTTTTGAAAGCGTATGTAAAGCTCTGAACAGGCTCGCCAATGGTTAGCGACAAGATACGATAAACGGTGGCAAGCATCTCGGTTTTCCGCTTTTCCACCTCAGCTTTCTTCTTTTTAGCGTTCACCATTCGTCGCAATTCCAGCCCATATTCTCGCAATTTAGATGACAACAAACGAGCCATCACCCTGGTGTTGTCAGACGAATAGGTCTCGGGCATCACGCTCATAGGTACCAAACCATACTTTTCGGCCAAGTCGGCAACCCCGCAAAAGGTACCGCCATCATTGACAGGATTCTTGAAGAAGAATTGCATACGCTTGTCATCCAAAGGCTTAGACGCATTGTCAATGACGCCTTGCAGCATGAGATTGGCCTTCTCTAACTGGTC
The DNA here is from genome assembly GCA_028726625.1 of Prevotellaceae bacterium. Classification (GTDB taxonomy): domain Bacteria; phylum Bacteroidota; class Bacteroidia; order Bacteroidales; family Bacteroidaceae; genus Prevotella. The sequence continues at coordinate 4,895 of JAQYPT010000055.1, forward strand.
ATAAAAGAACAAATAAGCATGTGAAAACTCTACGGCGAGTGTATCTTGATGCCGTTTGGCAAAGTTGGCGCGCAGCACGTTGAAGCCCGAGAACATCCAACAGCGGCCACTCTTCTGCTGGTCGTGTATGCTCTGCTTGGGTGTCTCGATGCTAAAATAGGTGTCTACCGCACCCTGATTGGCACGGTTTTTAACCAAATCGTCGATGTTATTCGATGCCACAGCATTGATGATAGCCTTATCGGCAGGTGAAGATGGTTGTGCCTGCTGTATCTTTTTCAACAGATCAGCAGAAAGTCCACCAGGCTTTTGCGCCCCTACAGCCAGGCTCGACAACAGCAGGACGGCAGCCAAGAAGAAAGATTTTTGTTTCATGATAGATTTGTTTGTATAATTGATTTGTTGACAAAAATAAGCATTTTTCATGAAAAAATTCAGCATTTCAGGTTAAAACTCATTTTTAACCGCCCTAATCACCATTGCAGCACACAGATATGCGGCATGGAGAAGTGGTTTTATCTGCCAACGGAACCCCTTTTGTCTGCTTACGAATCACAACGAAATCTGTTCGTGTTAACAAACCTTTCGTTTGTTAAATCGATTCATTTTCTTTGACAAAACAAAATTGCGAAATAGAGAAAATAGGTCAAAAACACATCATCTTTTGGCCCATTCGCATGGAACAAATTGCCAATTGCCATGCTTTTATCTCCCAATAGCTATGCTTTTGCCCCGCAATATGCATGCTATTGATGACCAATTGACATGCTATAAAAGGGCGTTTCGGCACAAAAAGATAGGGTATTTGCTCCAAACTCATCACTTTTTGATGGCCTTCAAAGTTAGAAAACCATCTAACTCGCTCACTATCAAACGGATAACAAAACAACCTCATCCTTGCCTTATTTTCAGCACATCAACAGGTTGGTTGCAAAAACGCCCAGGATTTGTGTTAAAAAGACGTAGCGACAACGGACTTTTCACCAATAAATGTTCTGCTTGAGGTAATAAACACAATGCGTCAATGTTACATGAAAGCAGCGTATGTCTGCCAGCAAAATTCGGCACAAAGGACGCATTGTTCACATAAATTTATTATCTTTGCATGGTTAAAGAAGAGAGCTTATTGATGGACAAGACTAATTTAAGGCTTTTAACCCAAATAAATTACCCCGAAGACTTACGAAAACTCAGCGTTGAAGAGTTGCCAGAGGTGTGTCGTGAACTACGCGAAGACATCATTCAAGAGGTCTCCGTAAATCCCGGACACTTTGCGTCGTCGCTGGGAGCCATTGAGATTACCGTGGCGCTACATTATGTGTTTGACACGCCGAGCGACAAACTTGTATGGGATGTGGGTCATCAAGCCTATGGACACAAGATACTTACAGGGCGGAGGGAGCTGTTTTCCACCAACCGGAAGCTGCATGGACTGCGCCCATTTCCCACGCCTTTGGAGAGCCAGTACGACACCTTTACCTGTGGACATGCCTCCAATTCCATCTCGGCGGCATTGGGTATGGCCGTCGCAGCCAAGAAAAGTGGCGAGAATGACAAGAAGATTGTAGCCATCATCGGCGATGGTGCCATGAGTGGTGGATTGGCGTTCGAGGGACTGAACAATGTTTCGTCGACTCCGAACGACCTTCTCATCATCCTCAACGATAACGACATGAGCATCGACCACGCAGTGGGTGGCATGGAAAAATACCTCTTAACCCTCGATACGAATGCCACTTATAACAAGCTGAGGTTCAAGGCTTCGCAATGGCTCCATCAACGTGGCTACCTTAGTGAGAACAGAAAGAAAGGCATCTTGCGGCTCAACAACGCCATCAAGTCGGCCATCAGCCGCCAACAGAACATCTTCGAGGGCATGAATATTCGGTATTTCGGACCTTTTGATGGACACGACGTTACTGAAATCGTGCGCATCTTGCGACAGCTGAAGGACATGAAAGGCCCCAAACTGCTGCATCTGCACACCACCAAAGGCAAGGGATACAAGCCTGCCGAGCAGTCGCAAACCGAATGGCATGCACCAGGTAGATTCAACGCCGAGACGGGTGAACGCATCGTTAAAGATTGTTCTGAAGAACCACCACGTTACCAAGACGTTTTTGGTGACACGCTGGTAGAGCTTGCTTTGCAGAACCCAAAGATTGTTGGTGTTACCCCTGCCATGCCAACCGGTTGCTCGATGAACAAGCTGATGAAAGCCATGCCCGACCGAGCGTTTGACGTTGGCATTGCCGAAGGACACGCGGTGACCTTTTCCGGCGGCATGGCAAAAGAAGGCTTGCAGCCATTTTGCAACATTTACAGCTCGTTTGCGCAACGCGCTTACGACAATATCATCCACGACTTGGCCATCCTCAACCTGCCCGTGGTACTGTGTTTGGACCGTGCGGGACTTGTTGGTGAGGACGGACCCACACACCATGGCGTGTTCGACTTGGCGGCCTTGCGCCCCATCCCCAACCTGACCATCGCCGCACCGATGGACGAAAAGGAACTGAGACGACTGATGTACACGGCTCAACTGCCCGACAAGGGCATGTTTGTCATTCGTTATCCACGCGGCAGAGGAGTGAACAAAGATTGGAAATGTCCACTGGAAGAAATCAAAGTGGGCACAGGTCGCAAGTTAAAAGATGGCGACCAGGTGGCCATCCTCACAGTAGGCCCCATTGGAAATGATGCACAGAAGGCCGTTGAAGCATTGCCTCAGCGAGACAAGGTGGCCCATTACGACATGCGGTTCATCAAACCTTTGGACGGAGATCTGTTGGATGAGATCGGGAAAAAGTTCAAGAAGGTCATCACAATTGAAGACGGCGTGCGCAACGGCGGCTTCGGTTCAGCCGTTTTGGAGTGGTTCAATGACCATGGATATGCCCCAAGCGTACAGCGAATGGGATTGCCCGACGAGTTTGTGACGCATGGTTCAGTGGACGAACTGAGGAGAATCGTAGGACTGGACGCACCCCACATCAAGCAAAACATCGAAGCCATGCTGGCTTCAAACCAAGTCTGAAACACCTGAAACAATAAAGGATTTTCTAATAATCACATAGACATGAAGATTATCATCTGTGGCGCTTACGGCATCGGCACACATCTGGCCAAGATGCTTTCACGCAACCATGAAGACATTACGCTGATTGATGAAGACGACGAACGGCTGGCTCAGATAGGAAGCGACTTTGACCTACTGACCGCACAAGCCTCGCCCAGCAGCATTAAGGCATTACGCAAAGCGGGTGCTGAACATGCGGATTTGTTCATTGCCGTTACCCCCGAAGAGAGTCTGAACATCACTTCGTGTGTTCTGGCCAAAGCCTTAGGAGCCAAGAAGACCGTTGCCAAAATCAGCAACAGCGAATACACAGCCCCCGAACTACAGGATTTCTTTACCGGATTGGGTGTCAGTTCGCTGATTTATCCAGAGAAGTTAGCCGCCGTAGACATCATCAACGGACTCAAAATGTCATGGGTTCGTCAGCGATGGGATGTCCACAATGGCGCATTAGTGATGTTGGCCATCAAGTTAAGGGAAACCTGTGAGATACTCAACAACCCGCTGAAGAACCTCTGTGGCCCCGATGATCCGTATCATGTGGTGGCCATCAAGCGTTTAAATGAAACCATCATCCCCGGTGGTAACGACGAATTGAAGCTGTACGACTTGGCTTACTTCATGACAACTACACAATATATCCCCTACATCCGCAAGATAGTGGGCAAAGAACTGTATGTAGACGTGAAGAATGTGATGATTATGGGCGGCGGTGCAACGGCCGTCAGAGCCATTAACACCATGCCCGATTACTTGGATACTAAACTCATTGAAATCAACGAGGAGCGATGTGAAGAGCTGAATAACCTGTTGGACGATGACAAAGCCCTCATCATCAACGGCGACGGTCGTGACACCCAGCTGCTACAAGAGGAAGGCATTAAGAACACACAAGCCTTCGTTGCCCTGACCAACAATGCCGAAACCAACATTCTGGCCTGCCTAACGGCCAAGCGATTGGGCGTGCGAAAGACCGTTGCCATGGTGGAGAACGTTGATTATGTGAGCATGGCTGAGAGCCTGGACATCGGCACTATCATCAATAAAAAGGCCATTGCAGCCAGTCACATCTACCAAATTATGCTTGATGCTAAAGTCATGAACATGCGATTCATCATGACTGCGAATGCCGATGTGGCCGAGTTTGTGGCGCAAGAAGGCTCACGCGTCACCAAAAAGCCTGTGAAAGATTTAGGTTTACCCAAAGAGGCTACCATCGGAGGACTGGTCAGAGGAGATGAAGGAATGCTCGTTTCGGGACATACACAGATACAGGCTGGCGACATTGTCATGGTGTTCTGCCACAACATCAACCTCAAGACGATAGAAAGACTCTTCATTTAGCAACGTCAAAACAGCAAACAATGATCAACCTCAGGACCATATATAAAGTGATAGGCTCGCTACTTTTCATCGAAGCCTTCATTCTTTTCGCCTGTTTCGGTATGGCTCTTTTCTACGGTGAGGATGATGCCATGGCTTTTCTTCTGTCGGTATTCATCAGTCTCTTCACAGCCTTTATCCTGAGATACCTGGGCCGTAACTCCAACAACACCTTGTCCAGACGCGACGCTTACTTGGTGGTAACGCTCTCATGGATAGTCTTCAGCTTCTTCGGCACTTTCCCTTTTACCCTCAGTGGCTACATTCATGGCTTCACGGATGCCTACTTTGAGACGATGTCGGGGTTCACCACCACCGGTGCCACCATCATAGATGACGTAGAAGTGTTACCCCACGCCCTACTCTTTTGGCGTTCATTGACCCAATGGATTGGCGGTTTGGGCATCGTATTCTTCACCGTTGCCCTGCTTCCCTCCATGGTAGGAGGATCGGTTCAGGTGTTTGCAGCCGAAGCAACCGGCCCCATTAAGTCGAAATTGCATCCAAGGCTCTCCACCAGTGCCAAGTGGATTCTCACCATCTACCTCGTGCTGACCATCGCTTGCATAGGCTGTTACATCCTTTATGGAATGAACTGGTTCGATGCCGTCAATTATTCAATGACCACAACGGCTACGGGAGGCTTTTCCACACACAACAGCAGCACCGAGTTTTTCCACTCTCCGGCGCTGGAATACATCTGCACTCTTTTTTGTTTTCTATCGGGAGTGAACTTCACCTTGCTGTACACAACAGTGGTGAAACGGCGCTTCAAAGCATTATTCAAAAGCTCTGAGTTCAAGTTCTACCTAAGTGTTGTCATCCTATTCAGTTTGTTCATCATGCTCGAACTGATGATTAATCGGGGATACGACCTAGAACCAGCATTCCGTTCAGGCATCTTCCAAGTTGTTTCGTTCATCACTACCACCGGCCTGTTCAACGATGACGCCGGCCAATGGCCACACGTCACCTGGGTCATCCTGGCCACCTGCATGTTCATCGGAGCCTGTTCGGGCTCGACGAGTGGTGGCTTCAAGTGCATCCGGGTGGTGATGTTGCTCAAAACTATCCGCAACGAATTTAAACAAATATTGCACCCCAACGCCGTACTGCCCTTGAAGGTTAACGACACCAACATACCTTACCAGAAGCGAGGAACCCTACTGGCCTTCCTCACCATGTACCTCATCTTGTGCCTGTTGGCCTCGTTCGTACTGATGATGGCCCACATCGACAGTACCAACTCCATCACCATCATCCTCAGCTGCATCGGCAATGTGGGGCCAACGCTGGGACTTGAGATTGGACCGACGATGAGTTGGAGCATGCTGCCCGACTTTGTAAAATGGGTATGTGCACTGCTCATGCTCATCGGGCGTTTGGAAATATTCAGCGTGTTGGTCATCCTGTCACCGGCGTTCTGGAAAGATAATTAAACAAGAAGACAACAAATCTGTCAACATAAAATAAAAAAATATGAAACCACTCAAGTTTAAACCCCTGCTCAAACAAACCATTTGGGGGGGCGACAAAATCATTCCATTCAAAAAACTCGACGAACAACTGGAAAACGTTGGCGAGAGTTGGGAAATATCAGGCGTGAAAGACAACGAGACCCTCGTCAGTGAAGGCGAATATGAGGGCCGCGCCTTGAACGACGTTGTGCGCGAATTGAAAGGCAAACTCATTGGAGAAGCCAACTATGAGCGCTTTGGTGACGAGTTTCCCCTGCTCATCAAGTTCATCGATGCCCGACAAGATCTTTCCATCCAGGTACATCCCACGGACGAGATTGCCAAGAAACAAGGGAAAAGTCGTGGCAAAACGGAGATGTGGTACATCATGGACAGCGACAAAGACGCACACCTGCGGAGCGGATTGAAGAAAGAAATCACGCCCGAAGAGTACAAGCAAATGGTGGAGAACGATACCATTCTTGACGCCATTGCCGACTACTCGGTGAAAGAAGGCGACTGCTTCTTCCTGCCAGCCGGCCGCATTCACAGCATTGGCACGGGATGCTTCCTGGCCGAGATTCAGCAAACATCCGACGTAACCTACCGCATCTACGACTTCAAACGCAAGGACAAGGATGGCAACTATCGCGAACTGCACACCGAACTGGCCGCCGAATGCATCAACTATAACGTGGAAAAAGACTACCGCACCGATTATACGTCGACCAAGAACCAAGGTGTGAGCCTCGTTCACTGTCCCTACTTCAACACGGCCGTATACGACCTTGACGAGCCGATGACGTTAGATTACAGCGAATTGGACAGCTTTGTCATCCTCATTGGCGTGAAGGGTGAGGGCAAAATCACGGACAACGAGGGGAACGAAACCTCGCTCCGTGCCGGCGAAACCATCTTGATTCCCGCAACAACCCGGGAGTTAAAGGTAGAGGGAACCGTGAAGTTCCTCGAAACCTACGTTTAAAAAAGAGTAGCAAAGAAACTCACAATTAGGAAAGGTCTGCATCATGGACACACGTCATGGTGCAGACCTTTCTTATAATGGTTAATCGCCTGGTTGATAATAAGATATAAACACCATTCCAATAGCATTGAGTTTGGCCTCCAAAGTCAATGCTATTAATGGCCAAACTCAAAGACATTGGAACGCAAACTCAATGACATTGAAACCCATACTCAATGCCCTATGCGTGACATTGCATCAATGCAGGTATGCCGCAATGGTGTCAAAACCCTTGAAAACGCCAATAGATTTTAATAAAAAGATGCACAGCACCAGCACGACCACAAAAAACAGGGTGTTGAAAAAGGCGTTTTTAACATCCTTCTCCCGTACATTCACCCGCATCGACTTCACATAATTGTATACGCCAGGCACCACGATGACCAGCACCAGGCAAATTCCCAATACGGCAAAAACTAAATCTAACATAATCAAATGGTTTTAAATATTTATCTGGGCACAGACTTCTCCCGGTCTGTGTCATTGGTTGTATGGTTTTGTTTTGTAAGCTCTAAATATCGTTGAAGATCAGCCTGAATGCGCGCCACCGGCTCTGACTGCTTGTAACGAGTGTTCTTTTTGAGCATAGCCGGAATGGCTTCGATGCTGTTGCGGTAACACGACAGTTCGTTACGCTGCTGAGTGCCGTGAACACTTTGCTGAGAAATCTCTACCTCTCGCTCACGAATAAGCTGCATGCAAACTTTGTTAAGCATGGGCACCACTACCTTATCGAAGAGATGATGACCCTGTATATATAAATAGGTGGTATCGGGGGTTACGCCCAGTCGCTTGATATCCTGCTTTACTTGCAGATAACTTTCCTTGGCGTTTGGATATTTTTGTTGCAGTTGGTTGATGCGCTTGCCCACCTTTCTGCGCACGTTGGCCACCATGCCCTCGGCCTTCACCATGGTAAAGTGCCCTGGCTCGATGACGCGCAGGAAGTCCATGATGGTGAACTCGCCGTAATTGGGTGTGCGATAAAACCAGATGCTCCACACGAAAAGTGGGAAGATGGCTTGCGAATAGTCGCGCAGGTAAGCCTCCATGTCAAAGATGTGATGGTCGTTGAGCGTAACCATGACACTGGTTTCGTACAACGATGGCGCATAGCATTGCAGATTTTCAATGGCGTAAGCGTAGGTGTGAAAGACGTAAGGATTGGTCGTCACCTGTCTCGATGCCTCGGTGGCACCCTGCATAAGATAGTCGTAATCGGCGTCCACGCAAGCAATCATGTCACGTCCCACCTTGTCCATGAGGAGGTTCATCAGCACCGCTTTTTTGCCTCTCTCAAGATGTTCCACGCGAGAAGGCAACATCACCTGAAAATACCGGGTGTCGTCTTCGAAATCACTCAAGACAGATCGCCAGAAAAATATGTCGTCATAACTCTCCACATAGGCTGCGATGCGGCGTCTGGCGTGCTGTGACTTCATGCTATTAGCCGCCTCGAAATAGCGTGAGGAGAGGCTGTCTTTTAGTCTTTTACCCATGGTTCATGTGTCTTTTTCACATCCAGACCTTTCCTATCTGTGAACATCCGTTATGTCACTAACCTCGGTGACATGCCCCATCCACCCATTCATGATGACGGCAGGCGAATGCGTGGTGAGGATAATCTGAACATTGGGATTGAGTTTCAGAATCAGGTCGATGAGTTGTTCCTGCCAATCCACGTGCAAACTCACCTCTGGTTCGTCCATGAGCAGCACGTAGGGTTGGCGGTCTTCCACCAGCACGGTGAGCAAGATGGCCAAGATTTGCTTCTCGCCACTTGACAATTGGTAGGGCAAGAGCTTCTCGCCCATCTGCATGAAACGTATCTCGTTCTCGGTTCTGACGATGGTTTTGCCCGTTTCGGCAAACAGTTTGTCCACCATATCCTGAAACATCAACTTGCTGGCGGATACGCGTTGCGCCTCAACGGCAGCATTTTCGCCCCCTTTCTGCAACACCTCAATGATGCGGTTGCCGACGTTTACCTGATAATCCAGATACTTGCGCTGCAACTGAAAGAGCTGCCAGTCAAGTTCGGTGGCCAGACTAATGTCTACCTTGGCGACCATCTCCGAACTCATCAGCGGGCGGTCGAACGACCGGATGATATCATAACGGATGGCCGTAGCATCGGCCGGTGACACCGTGATGTGCACTCCTTTGGGCAAATGCGAGTTGAAGTCGCCACCTTCTGACAAGCCTTTGATCACCCGGTTCAAGATGGTGCTCTTGCCAACACCATTGACACCGCTGAGCACGTTAACCTGTCTGTCGAGATTCCAGACCACATGCTTGCGACCACTCCACAGCGAGTCGATCTCTACCCTTTCGATGTAATCAGCGTATTTCATGAGCTTTGTGCGTTATGTACCTGAGGTTGGCATGAAACAAGGTGAGCCAATCATGACGCATCAGGCACGGTTAGTAGGGCAAATATAAGCATTTATCACTAATACAGCAAACACAATGACCTTTTAATGACATGATTTTTAGAAGTCTGCCCATTGCGCTTACCAAAGAAAGGAGAGCTCCCAAAGGTGAAAAATACCACAATCGTGGTAGGCCAAATACCGTTGTCGTGCGATTGCATGGCATCGTTTTTTTGTGTATATTTGCCGTATCATTCATGGGGAGCAACGCCGCATGACAATATTTCTGCATCCATCGTCACGAAAACAGCACGCTGAACAAGAACAAGCGACCAGCAAAAGGACGGAAGAGCATGATGAGGCGAGCACCCAGAAACTATTTATTCATTAAAAACGACAGACAACATGAGCAAGATTGCAAAACAAATGACAGACCTGATTGGTAAGACTCCCTTGGTAGCGTTGAGCAAATATTCAGCCTTTCGCGGACTTAAAACGCCCCTTGTGGCCAAGGTAGAGTTCTTCAATCCAAGCGGCAGCGTGAAAGACCGCATCGCCTTAGGAATGGTGGAAGCCGCAGAGAAAGATGGAACCCTGAAGCCCGGAGCCACCATCATCGAGCCTACCAGTGGCAACACGGGCGTAGGATTGGCGCTGGTGGCGGCCGTAAAAGGCTACAAACTGATTCTCACCATGCCCGAAACCATGAGCGTTGAACGCCGAAACCTTGTCAAAGCCTACGGTGCCAAGGTTGAGTTGACCCCCGGTAAGGATGGGATGAATGGCGCCATCAAGGCGGCCGAGAAGCTGAGAGACAGCATAGAAGGTGCGGTAATACTGGGACAATTCACCAATCCTGCTAATCCCCAGAAACATTACGACACCACGGCTGTTGAATTATGGAACGACACCGACGGCGACATTGATATCTTTGTGGCTGGAGTAGGAACTGGCGGAACGCTCTCTGGCATCGGCAAATTCCTCAAAGAGAAGAATCCCAACATCAAAATTGTGGCCGTGGAGCCATCGACTTCACCGGTATTGAGCGGCGGAAAATCGGGACCGCATAAGATTCAGGGCATTGGGGCCGGCTTTATTCCTCAAACCTATCATGCTGAGGTGGTAGACGAAATACTCACCGTAGACAACGATGACGCCATCCGAACTGGCCGACAATTGGCTCAACAGGAGGGGCTGTTGGTAGGTATCTCGTCGGGGGCAGCAGCCTTTGCAGCAGCAGAATTGGCCCTACGACCAGAGAATAAGAGCAAGAAGATTGTGGTGTTACTGCCCGATACTGGCGAGCGCTATCTCTCAACTGTGCTCTATGCGTTTGACGAATATCCACTCTAAAGAGCTGCAACAGCATAACTACACACCGTAAGAGCAATGCGGGAGGCCACTACAGAGAAGTCTCCCGCTGTTGTGTACATAGCTATTTCCAGTGATTTTTTCCACCATGACTTGACAAAATGCTTTTTATTGCGTAAATTTGTAGCATTAAGAAAGTGAATGTCGGCCTTCCTTCATGATGCATACTTCAAGCATGTTAGCTGGGATTATGCATAAACGTAATATGATTGTAATGCGTTTGACATACTTATGAAGAGCCAACGTGCTAACTTTGTGAACTGAAAATAGAGAACAACCTATATGAAAGAAAACAATTCTCGCATACTCGTGGTAGACGACGAGCAGGACTTATGTGAAATTCTTAAGTTTAATCTGGAGACTGAAGGCTATGTGGTAGAAACGGCAAACTCGGCCGAAGAGGCCATGACGATGGACATTTCATCGTTCAACCTCCTACTATTGGACGTGATGATGGGTGAGATGTCGGGATTTGCCATGGCTAAAAAGCTGAAAGAGAATCCCATGACAGCTAACATTCCCATCATCTTTCTGACCGCTCGCGATACCGAGAACGATACGGTAACCGGCTTCAATCTTGGTGCTGACGACTATATCAGCAAGCCTTTCTCCATCCGTGAGGTTTTGGTTCGCATTCGTGCCGTCATCCGAAGGACAAACGAAACTGACAATCACACGGAGCCGAAGATATTGAAATACCAAGGTTTGGAAATGGATTTGGACAGAAAGAAGGTGCTTATCGATGGCGAAGATGTTCCTTTTACCAAGACAGAGTTCGAGTTACTGCACCTATTTCTTTCGGAAAAGGGACACGTGTTCTCGCGTCAGGAGCTCATAGACAGGATATGGCCAAAGGACGTTTTGGTACTCGACCGCACGGTAGACGTGAACATCACACGACTAAGAAAGAAAATTGGGCGATTCTCCAAGTGCATTGTCACCCGGCTTGGCTTTGGATACTACTTTGATGCTCTATGAGAAAGGTTTCGGTTGGCAGCAAACTATACATCAGTATCTTGGCGGTATTCTTGCTTTTTGCCATCTCGTTCATCGTCTTTCAACAGACAAGAGAAAAGCAATACAAGCGGGAACTGCTGAACATGAGGCTGCAAGGCTATAACACCAGGATGGCAGATGCCATTCAATACTTGGGCAAGAGAGACGAACAAACGCTGAGCACCTATGTAAAGACGCACAGCATACCTAACCTGCGGGTAACATTAATCGATGATCAAGGACGGGTTGTGTTTGACAACTTCCAAAAAGATTACGCCCATTTCAAGAATCATGCTAACCGTCCGGAGATCATTGAAGCACGGAAAACGGGAACCGGAACAAGCGTAGAACGTAACAGTAAGACCCTGAAACAAGAGTTTTTCTATTCGGCAACCTATTTCAAGGATGACAAGATGACCATTCGGAGTGCCTTACCTTACAACAATGGTTTGGCTAAATCGCTGCAAGCCGACCAACATTTCATTTGGTTTGCACTCACAGCGATTGTCATCTTGACGCTCGTGTTGTGGCGATTTTTAAGAAGACTGTCGGCCAATATCACCAAATTGAAGCTGTTTGCCAGTCGTGCCGACCACAATGAGAGCCTCGATACCGAAGACTTGATTGCCTTTCCTGACGACGAGTTGGGCGAAATTGCCGAACGAATCATCAAGATATACAAGCGTCTTCAGAGCACCAGACAGGAACAAGACATTCTGAAAAGACAGCTTACCCAAAACATTGCGCACGAATTAAAAACGCCAGTGGCCAGCATTCAAGGCTATTTGGAAACCATTTTGGACAACCCTCACATCAATGAAGCAACGCGACAACAATTTTTGCAACATAGCTATGCGCAGAGTCAACGTCTCACTTCCTTGCTGCAAGACATCTCTACGCTGAACAGAATTGATGATGCTCCCGACTTGATGGAGTACTCACCCGTTAACATCTCGCAGATGATTGAAAACATCTACAAGGAAACGGGACTGCAAATGCAAAATCATCACATGGCTTTTGTCAACAACTTACCGAAAAACGTCATCATCCAAGGCAATCAAAGTCTGCTGTACAGCGTATTCAGAAACTTGACTGACAATGCCATTACGTACGCTGGTGACGGGACAACCATCACCCTTGACGCAAAAGAAGATGAGCAAGAATGGAGATTTACCTTCCGAGATAACGGCATAGGCGTATCAAATCAGCACCTGGCCAGACTGTTCGAACGGTTCTATCGCGTAGACAAAGGCAGAAGTAGGAAGCTCGGTGGCACCGGACTTGGACTGGCTATTGTCAAGAATGCCATCATGTTGCACGGAGGAAGCATACAAGTTCACAATGTCGAAACAGGCGGACTCTGTTTCGAGTTCAATCTAAAAAAGAAGAAATGAAGATAACACAAGCGAGTAAACACCAAGCCAGAGAGATTGCAAAGTATATCATGCTGGCTATGAACTATGAATGTTGTCAAAACTTGGCGGGGCCTCATCATACGTTAACCGAGTTTGAAGACCTGCTCACAGAGCTCGTTGCGCTGGAAAAGTCACAGTACAGCTATACCAATACCTTGGTCGCATTGAACGATGAAGATGAGGTCATCGGTGTTTGCGTGAGCTATGACGGTGCCCAGCTGCATGACCTTCGTCAGCCATTCGTTGACGCTGCACTCAAAACTTTCGACATAGACTACCAGAACCAGATAGATGAAGCCGATGAAGATGAACTATACATCGACAGTTTGGCCGTCAATCCCGACTATCGAAGACAAGGAATTGCGAAACGACTCATTATGGAATCGATTAGAAAAGCCCAATCAATGGGTATTCAAAAGATTGGTTTATTGGTAGACAAAGATAATCCTCTGGCCGAAAAATTGTATGTAGCCCAAGGATTCAGGTATGTCGGCGACACCACATGGGGTGGCCATCCCATGAAACACTTGCAATACTATGCTACCTTTTTCTCGTAGGATAGGACAGCGTATTCACCGCAGTAGGCTTGCCATCCACCAAGTTTCGATATCCACATTCATGTAAGTGGCATTGCGAGCGTTGTAATATTCAATGGTGGCACAACCGTTTTCATCAGTTGTTAATCGTGGATTCCAATACAACGCGTGCGGCGATAATCCTCCGTTGTATCGCCAAATCCGCTCTCAGGATACTGCGGAGGTTAACAAACGCGGTAGCATTCGCGAGGTATTGCTCAAAAACAGAACCTGTCTGTGCCATCACTGATACCGTTATCAGTAATAACACAGACAGGATTGTCGTACGTTTGTTCACCATCATTTCATGTTTCAATCAGGTCAACCGTACCATTTTGTTTTGTGTTGTTCAGTGAGATTGTTAGGGAACAGGTATGATAAACGAACGGATGAGCCAGTAACTCAAGATACCGGCAAGGTAACCAACGAAGGCTAACCAGCTGACATGCTTCATATACCAACCGAAGGTAATCTTCTCCAGGCCCATCACCACCACGCCGGCCGCACTGCCCACGATGAGGATAGACCCACCAACACCAGCACAGTAAGCCAGCAACTGCCAGAAAATTCCATCAACAGCCATGTCGCCCACAGCCTCCATGGGGTACATGCCCATGCATCCTGCCACCAAGGGAACATTATCTACGATACTGGAAATCACACCAATCACACCTGTCACCACATAGTGGTTGCCGTTTGACACGTCGTTGAGCCATTTGCCCAGTCCTCCCAGCACGCCAATTTCTTCCAAACAAGACACAGCCATGAGGATACCAAGGAAGAACAAGATGGTGGACATATCGATGTTAGACAACAGTCTGCTCACGCGCTTGCCCATTCCGTCTTTCTTATGATCTAACCCTCGGTAGAACACCTCGGTGATCGTCCAAAGTACGCCCAGCACCAACAAGATGCCAACAAACGGTGGCAGGTGGGTCAAGCTCTTGAAAACGGGTACGAACATCAAACCGCCTACACCGACGATGAATATTACTTTGCGCTGCCGCTCTGAAAAGTCAAGCACATGATAGTCGGACTTCATGTTGACTTCCGCCATCTCCAACTCGCCTTTCAATGAATACTGCATGATGAATGCCGGCACAACCATGGCCACAACCGATGGCAGGAAGATTTCCTCCATCACGCCCAATGCCGTGATAACACCCTTGTTCCACAACATAATGGTCGTCACATCGCCGATAGGCGAGAACGCTCCACCAGCGTTAGCCGAGATGATGACCAAAGAAGCATATATCAAACGGTCTTCGTGGCTATGTACCAACTTGCGTAAAATCATGATCATCACGATACTGGTAGTCAGGTTATCCAAGATGGCAGAGAGGAAGAACGTCATAAAAGCGATACGCCACAACAAGGTTCTCTTGCTCTTTGTCTTCATGACATCGCGCACGAAGTTGAATCCACCATTCTGGTCAACCACCTCGACAATAGTCATGGCGCCCATCAAGAAGAACAAAGTGGTAGACGTACTACCCAAATGTTTTTCAATGACATGGCTCACCTGGTTAATCAAGTCTTGCCCTGCAAACCCTGGCATATACGCATTTGGGTCGAGCATGAACAGCGTCCAGCAGAACACGAACATCAATAAGGCAACAGCGGCCTTATTCACCTTGGTAACACTCTCAATGGCTATACATAGATAACCAATGATGAAAACGACAACAATCGCTAACGTTAAAGATGTCATAAAATTTATATCTAATTATTTTTCGTTAAGTTCAGCTGAAATCATGCTACAGAGTGCTGAAAAGTGTCTTTGATAGCCTTGGCTGAAAAATCTTTGCAAAGATAGTTGTTGCCTACTGAATAACCAAAAAAAAACACATCTTTATTATTATTAACACCCTCTTTATGTTGTAACACCCTTCTAATGGCATATCACAACCTCAACATAGAACTACGAACTCGTCGTCGGCCAGAAAAACAGGCCCAAAATACTGATTTCCAAAAGCAATGAGATTGGCCTCTAAAGTCATTGAGTTTGACCACCAAATTCATTGAGTTTGGCCACTAAAGACATTGAGATTGGATTCAATGGAAATAGGAGGAATGTTCCCATGATTTTTCTGCTTCATGATAAAATCGAGTTTTTCTAAATTGAGCCTACTATTGCTATGATAAGAAATATTCATCCAAAGCAGTGAGATTCTCTGGATTTATTTGTATTTTTGCCCTGTAAGTCGTTTGGTTCACAACTTTAATTCAAAAATTTTGCGACATGTAAAAAACCTGGAGCGACTTTGGTTGCGAAGGCATCTATGAAAACATTGAAATGAAAGTGTTGCGGAATTAAGGTTTTTTACTTCACATAAACAATGGTGGTAACAATAGGACAAGAAAGTGATGTGACGAAGGAATTACTTCTAAGGATTTCTAAGGGTGATAATCGTGCCTTCCGTACATTTTTTGATACTTACTATCCAAGGATCAACCGCTTTATAAGCTATATAGTAAGGAGCAATGAGGTGCGTGAAGAAGTAGTGTCAGATTTCTTTCTGACAGTGTGGAAGCACAGGGAAAAACTTTGTAAAATCAAAGATTTAGACGCTTATTTGTACACCATAGCCCGTCATTTGGCACTTGACAGTCTTAGGAAGATTTTGCATTGTCACATCATTGAAGAAATACCTCTGGGTATTGCATCTGCTGATAACACTCCAGAGGAGCAACTTCTTAGCGAAGAACTATGTAGAGCAATTACACAGGCTGTGAACCAACTTCCTGAGAGATGTAAACTAGTTTTCCTTATGGCGAAAGAGCAAGGATTGAAGTATAAAGAAATTGCGCAAATACTTCAAATATCAGAAAAAACGGTTAATGCTCAAATGGTTATAGCTCTGAAGAAATTAAATCTCATCATGAGACAGTACATGAAGAGTGTTTTCTTTTAGTTTTATCTCCTAAACCATTTTCATGTTTTGTGAATAGTAAACGTTTTTTCATAGGAATGACGATGTTTTCTGCTCAAGCAATCCAACAATTACACAAAGAATTCGCTAAATGTTGGTTGCTAAAACATATTACAGACAAACATTTTAATGTTTTTTTGAGCATAGAATCATTTTTTTAATTACAGAAAAAAAACACGCCAAACCTTATGATTCTATACGGTTTTTCGAGCATTCTATCAGTTTTATGAAGCCCATTATTAATTAGAAAATTATTTTTCTTAACACCTGTTTAAATGTATTTTGAAAAAAGTGCGTCAATATTAATGTAGGCATTACTCTATTGGTATGTCAAGTGTGATACACGGCTGATACACATTGGTGTTTCGACTGTTTGGTAATACGGTACTATGAACGATAACAATACATATAATACTAAGCTGCTTTATGCTATTGCCGCTTGGTGCAGAGGGGACGCTACCAGCACCGATCAGCAGATAGTAAACAATTGGATTCATGAAAAGCCAGAGAATTCAAAGATTCTAACCTATCTCATGCACACTAAATTTATGGGAAATGTGGATGAGAGTGATGAAACTAAAGAACGGGTTTATGCGCATGTACTGGAGTTAATTCAAGATTATGAGGAGCATGAATCCCAGATAGTTTCAATCAGTAAGTGGCGAACGCCTCAATGGGCGCTTGCCCTGAAACGTCTGGCCGTAGCAGTTGTCTTGCTTTTGATTATTTCAGGAGGTGTGTTCTGGTATCTTCAAAGTCATGACAACATTGAACTTGTGGCACACGGAAAGCCCAATTCTGTAGTCAAGCTAACACTTGATGACGGTTCTGTTGTAATGCTGAATGCAGGTTCTACGCTAAGCTACCCTCAGACATTTACAGGGAAAGAGCGTAGAGTTGCGTTATGTGGTGAGGCCATGTTCAAAGTAAAATCCAATGCGCACATGCCCTTTATCGTGAACGCTGGTGAGGCTGAGATAAAGGTTCTTGGAACACAATTTAATGTGAGTGCTTACACTGACTCTAAAAATATTGTGACTACTCTTCTGAATGGATCTGTGGAGTTTTATACCCATTCAGGACAAGAAAATTCCATACGGCTCAAGCCGAATCAGCAGGTTGTGTACGACAAGATGGCACGAACAAGTCAAGTGCGAGAAGTCGAAGCAGAGTTGTATGCATCCTGGAAGGATGGAGTGCTATATTTCGATCATGTGAGCTTAGAAGAAATGTCTAAAATTCTTGCGCATCGGTTTGGAATCAGAATTGAGATACATGCCAAGAATTTGCAAGATGAAACTTTCTCTGGTATGTTTGAAAATGATATGAGTTTGTATCAAATCCTTGACGTGTTGAAGCGGCATCGTAGATTTGATTATCGCAAACAGGGTGATTACATCGTGATATTTGATAAATAAAACCTAATAAAAATGTAAAAATGAAACAAGCAATTGTCAAAAATGTGTCTTGTAGGCACTTGCAATTCAGGAAAAAATCTGTTTCGAGTATCAGAAACAGACTGGTATCTATCTTTCTTTGTATGCTTTGTGTATTTACAGGCTATGCGCAGAATAAGAAAATCACTCTTAACTGCGTCAATGAAAAGATTAAAACAGTTTTCCATGAAATCAAGCAACAAACTAACTTCTCGTTTGTATACAACAACAATGAGCTGAATGAGAATGAGCGCATCACGGTGAAAGTGAAGAACAAACCTCTTTCTGAATGCATGAATATCGTGCTGCGTAATAAGCCTTTAAGCTATGAAGTGAGAAACCGCACTATTGTAATATTTAAACAACCTTCGGAAGTAGCAAAGAAACAGCGTAATGAGCAAACTCACAAGAAAATCAATGGCCGTGTAGTAGATGACAAGGGTGATGTTATTCCTGGTGCACTGATTCGTGAAAAGTCTGCTCAAAACAATGCAACTGTTACGGATGAAAACGGTCTTTATCAGATGACTGTTGCTGCGAAATCGCAGATAGTTTGTTCTTTCATGGGTTACAAACCAGTGGAGGTGAATATTGGCTCCATGGATATCTACGACATCATCTTACAGGAGGAGGTGAGTGAACTTGACGAATTGGTTGTCACTGGGTATGGACAACAGAGACGAATCAGTTCGGTGGGTTCGCAATCTACCTTGCAGAAACAAGATCTCAAAGTGCCAACTGGCAGTTTGAGTACCGTTTTAGCGGGACGTCTCTCTGGTGTTGTTGCGGTTCAAAGAACTGGCGAGCCGGGAAGAGACGCTGCTGACATCTGGATTAGAGGGCTGGCTACGCCCAACAACTCCAATCCATTGATATTAGTGGATGGCGTCGAAAGAGACTTTAACAATATAGACCCTGATGACATTGAGTCTATTTCGGTCCTAAAGGATGCTTCCGCTACAGCCGTATATGGTGTGAGGGGAGCTAACGGTGTCATCATTGTAAGAACGAAACCTGGAGTGATTGGAAAGCCAGTGGTCAGTGTTGACTACTATGAAGGTATGAGCCGTTTCACCAAATCAACTGAACTTGCAGACGGACTGGTTTACATGGAGGCCGTGAATGAGGCTATGACTAATATAGGCAAACAGCCTAAATACACACAGGAATATATTGACAATACCCGCAATAGAGTTGATGAACTGCTTTATCCGAATGTCAACTGGCAAAAAGAAGTGTTTGACGACTGGGGACATTTACGCCGCCTGAATGCCAATGTAAGAGGAGGTAGTCAGCTTGCTCGTTTCTATGCTTCCGTGAGTGTATATAATGAGAATGGAACTATCAAGACAAATCCTTTCGAGAATTACGATTCTGCAACGCGTTACACACGTTATAACTTTACGACCAACATTGATATGCAAATCACTCCGTCTACGGAGGTAAGCATTGGCGCTCAAGGTTACTTGGCAGACGGCAACTATCCCGGCGTAAGTAGTGATGTTATTTTCGGCTCAACGATGGAAGTCAACCCTGTGATGTATCCCAAAATGTTTGTGATTAACGGAGAAGAATATGTACCAGGGTTGCATACGCAAGGGGGTGAGCGAAACCCCTATGCGGATGCCACCAAGCGTGGTTACCGAAAAACCATGTCAAATCGCATCCACTCAAATATACGTCTTACACAGGATTTGAGTATGCTTACTAAAGGATTGAAGTTCACAGCCATGTTTGCATACGATGTCACCTCATCGAGAAATACGTCGTACACCAAACGAGAGAATACATATTACATTGCTGATAGAAACAAGCCTTTTGACGAAAATGGCAATCTGGTGCTGACAACTACTTGGAACCGAGGCTCAAAAGTTCTGAGCTTTGGCGGAAATGGGTTGGCTGGTGTTAGAAAAGATTATTTGGAAGCTTCATTTCAGTACGACAGAGTCTTTGGCAACAATCGCGTTGGAGGTATGGTTGTTTATACACAACAAAGCAGGAATGTCAACGATGCTGGTGATATTATTTCTGCGATACCTTATTGTTTGCAGGGCCTGGCAGGACGTGCCACATATTCCTGGAAAGATCGTTACTTTGGTGAATTCAACATTGGTTACAATGGTGGTGAGAATTTTCCTAAGGAGAAACGTTTTGGAACATTCCCAGCTTTGGGTGTTGGCTGGGTGTTATCTAATGAACCTTTCTGGAAGCCTTTAGAAAAAGCAATTTCATTCCTTAAGATACGATATACTAACGGAAAAGCGGGCAACAGTACCGTTGGCGGAAGGCGTTTTATGTATTTGGAGCAATACGAGTGGACTGGTAGCTACCGTTTTAACTTTGGTGGACAAAATGTGGACGGGGTGCATGTAAAAAATCCTTCGACAATGTTAGGCTGGGAGGTAGCACATAAGCAGGATCTCGGCGTTGACATCAAACTCCTGAATGACGATTTGAGGTTAACCCTGGATTGGTTCTATGAGAAACGTGACAAAATACTCTTGCTTAGAAGTGAATCGTTGCCTGACTTCTTTGGATTTCAGCAAGCACCTTATGGAAATGTGGGGAAAACACGCACAAAAGGCTTTGATGCAGAACTGGAATATTTTAAAAAGATAAACAAAGACTGGAATCTTACATTGCGTGGCAACTTTACCTATGCTGATCCTGTATGGGTTGACAATGATATTCCTGATAAGGCCTATCCTTGGCGAAACAGAAAGGGATCGAGCCTGGTTTCGCGGGAAGGCTTTACGGCCATAGGGCTTTACACCCATTCGGACATAGATGTTATCCAAGCCTGGCTAGCTTCAGACCGCACTCAACCACAGCCATATCCTTCACCATACAACACTTCATTGGCACAGTTGAAACCTGGAGACATCATGTACAAGGATATGAACAATGACGGTAAGATAGACGACAATGACATATCATGGATTGGCAATGGAGATATTCCTAAAATCAATTACGGCTTTGGGTTCAACTTATCATACAAAGCAATATCCTTTGGCTTATTGTTTCAAGGAACTGCCATGGCCAATCGATTAGTGGGTGGAATAGTAAAACCATTTAACGATTCAGGTAGCAGCAATGTGTATTCAAATATTGTAGACCGTTGGTCTGAGGCTAACCCTCGCCAAGACGTGTTTTATCCTCGTTTGGCTTACGGCAGCGATCAGCCTGATAATCAGAACAACTTTGTTAACAGCACTTGGTGGCTCAAAGATATGGGATTCCTAAGACTTAAGACATTACAAATCAATTATAAGCTCCCGACTACTTTCTCGAGGAGAATAGGTCTTGGTGGTGTAAATGTTTATCTCATGGGGACAAATCTTTTTACGTTCTCTAAATGGAAACTTTGGGATCCTGAACTGAATACAGGAAATGGCAATAGCTATCCTAACACTACCACTTATACTGTTGGCATAAACTTTAATTTTTAAATGACGTGGAAATGAAAACAAAACTTATATTGTCCATTATATTATTGCTGCCATTGGCCTCTTGCAGTGATTATTTGAATCAGGTTCCTCAGGATTTACTAACTCTTGAGAAGACTTTCGAGTCAAGGGAGTCGTCCCTTCGGTTTTTGGCTTCTATCTATACGTTCATGCCTGATGAATTTGACCAGCGTTCTGTAGGTGGAGGACGCGGACAAGGCACTTCTGGAGCATGGGTTGCAGGATGCGATGAAGCAGAATATGTTTGGGAATGGCATAAGTCGAATATTATAACAAACGGGTCAATGAATCCGTCATCGGATATCGTGTCCGTGTATTGGAAAAAATATTATCAAGGAATCAGAGCTGCGACCATATTTATTGATAACCTCAAACTATGCAAGCAACTTTATGAAGGTGACTATGAGCAATGGATTGCAGAAGCACGCGCGGTAAGAGCCATATATTATTATTACCTACTCCGTCTTTATGGACCAGTACCCATCATTAAGGAGGCTAAGTCTGAACAGAGTTCTACCGAGGATTTTCAGATACCTCGCAATAGCGTCAAAGAAGTTGGAGATTATATACTTTCAGAACTCGATAAAGCAATTTCTTCAGGCTTGATAGATAATATTAAAACTTCTGGCAACTACTTGTCGGCCGAAAAAGGCTTAGGACATATTGATTGTGCAATAGCTAAAGCTTTCAAGGTTGAAACAAGGATGTTGCTGGCAAGTGATTTGTTTAATGGGTCTGTAGAATATTTTAGAGACTTGAAGAATGATGATGGAAAGCTATTGTTTCCTTCATACGATGACCAGCAAAAGAAGCAACTTTGGTCTGATGCTGCAAAAGAAGCAAGAGAATTTATTGAAACTTATGTAGGAAATGGATACGATCTCACTAAAATATACACAAAAGGAAAGCTCGACCCTTATTTATCCTACAGAGAAGCTGTCAGAGGATACCATTCAGAAATGAGCAACTTTACAAATACCTCTTCTTCTGCCATTGAGATGATTTTCTTCAGAATCGACACACCGGCAGACATTATGCAATACGATCGAACTCCAAAACATTTTAGGGCGGGGCGTTCTGCTTATGAAGCTTCGGGCGGAATGGCTGCGACACAGGAAATTGTTGATGAATATTTCATGAGCAATGGACTAAAGCCTATCAAAGGTTACGAATCTGATCAAATGACACCAATAATAAATAAAGAGTCTGGTTATCAAGATGACGGTTTTAGTTCAGAAGACTATTTGGATCCTATAACGGGAAGAGTCTTTGCCCCAAAGGGAGTGCTTATGGCTTGGGTGAACCGAGAACCCAGATTTTATGCCGACATCACATTTGATGGGCAAGCATGGCTAAATACTCGTGAAGGCGTTGTTTACACTTCTACCCAATTCAGTGGAAATTCTGGTAAGGGTGTAGGTTCGTCAAACGATTATACTAAAACAGGCTATGTAGTTCGTAAGTCAGCTCCTTTAGGTAACTGGCGGGATGTAAATCGGGTTTGCATTCTCCTTAGACTCGCTCAAATATATCTTGATTATGCAGAAGCATTAAATGAGTGTAATCCAGGACATCCTGACATTATGAAATATCTAAATCTCATTAGAGAACGTGCAGGAATTCCTTTGTATGGAAAAGATTTACCCATTCCTTCGGATGTTCGTCAGGCAATTAGAGACGAACGAAGAGTTGAACTGGCATTTGAAACCTACAGATACTTTGATGTCAGACGCTGGGGAATAGCAGAAAAGACAGAAAATAAGCCCATCCATGGTATGAACATAGAGAAGGATGGTCCTGAGTTTTTCAAGCGCACAGTTGTAGAGAATCGGGTATTTGAGAAGAAAAACTATTTCTTCCCAATTCCTGAGCGTGAAATGAATATCAATAGACAGTTGAAACAAAATAAAGGATGGTATGAATAATAATTTGATGAAAAAATATCCCTTAGCGATATTTTTTGTGTGTATCTGGATGGTATTTTTTACCGTCGTCTCATTATCAGCTTGTTCTGAAGAAAAGAATGGCGATATTCGTGTAGAAAATACGGAGATCAGATCTATTGGAAAGATAATGGCCGAGCTAAGGCAAACCAGGGATACGGCTGTATATGGAAAGTTTAAGGGTATGTATCCAAAAGAAAGCAAAGATATCCTTAACAAAGCCATAAAGCAGTTGGCCGAGTTGATACTTAGCTTACATCAAGGTGAAGTAGTGCCTACAGAAACTAAAGACAGCAGCATAGCCAATGCTTACGAGGCAATTAAGGTGTTCAAAGCTACTGTCAGAACCGAAGACGAGAAAGCACCAGCTGCTGAATTGTTCGTGGATGGTATTGACGGGAATGGATATATCAACTTTGGTGTTCAGCCCGCCTATTCCTCTTTTGGAGAGGCCGATAACCAGCAGTTTACGGTAGAATTGTGGTTTAAGCAAGCCAAACCAACTAACTTTGGATGTATATTGTCAACATTCTATGAAAATTCTGAGAACAGGTTTGGTTGGATGATGAATACATGGAATGGGCACCTTAGAATGTCTTATTCACTTACATCACGTGGACTTATTGAACCCGCCAAAGCATACAATGTTCTCAACAAATGGATTCATTTAGCAGCTGTCTATAATGACAAAGGTGTAGATGGAGAGATGGAGAACGGAAAGCCTGTTTTTTTGAAATTTTATCTTAATGGCGAGGAAGTATCGCGGATGGTAAAACCTGACGGGCGAAGTTATGTAAGCAATCCATTGGACAATTGTCCTATGATTGGATTTGCTGGTGTAACTTCTGACGGCAAACTCTTCAGAAGACTCTCTGGCTATATGAAGGATATCCACATCTGGAATAAAACAAAGACTCCCACTGAAATTGCTGACATCATGAACAAGAAAATCACAGTCTCGGGTTCTGAACCTGATCTCGTATGTGGTTGGAGTTTTGATGCAGAGCCGCGCGACAGCAAGAAAATTATTGACCTAACAAAAAGATACCATGCTTCGGTAGAGGGAAGTTATGAATGGAGAGAAATCAAAGAGTAAATAAGCGTTCACACAAATATCCTACTCTTTTTGGAAAATCGCACAGATAAGATTTTCTAATTACATTCTTGGTAGAAATGTCGTAGCTCAATAACATTATTTCATAGAGTAGGAGGAAAACGAATGCGTTTTCTTCCTACTTTGTTTTTTTTTACTTCTCACATAGCTCCTACGTGCCATTCTGCATATAGCCATTTGGCTGACGCATTAATGAAGTCAGGAGTATGTCTATTTTCTTCATCACAAACCTATAAGACGACTTAAATATGGATTACTTTAATTCACCTAACGAGTGTGAATTAAATGACAAATCTGACATTAGAAAATAAAAAGAATGACATTCATCAGCTTTTTCTTACTTTTTTCACTAACTTTGCAAGGTATGGATACACAAATCAACATCGAAGCGCAATGGAGCGAAAACATCATCATCGCAGATGCTGACTATGTTGACAGCGTGACTTTCGACCTCATCGTAAACTTCGAGCGGATGATTGGGCGACGTATTCCCGCTGCTGACCTGCCCAGGTGGATAGACTGCGTGGCGCTTGACGGCGGCATCAGGGAGGGTGAACACCAAACTCAGGTGGTGTTGATTCATCGAAAAGCCAGAAAAGGCATGGAGAATTTCATGCCATCTGATTATGAAAGTGACCTGAACGGGAAGGCTTTCAAAGACCACTTGGGTGAATTCATGCTCAGTTCGCTGCCCATCGAGGAGATTGTTGATGAGACAGACTTCCTAATGGAGATTGTGCAAGCAACATGCGAGCAGCCTAACGTGAAGCGGGTGATGATCGTTCCAAACTTCGAGAAAGATGGTCTGTACGACCGTATGCGCCATGTGCTGCAACAGGTAGACGACGACAAGCGCATCACGGTGTTTGCCATGCAGCCCTTATCTGGGGGCAATTTCAGGCAAGAGATATTGGGCTACTCGCTGATGAACGCCTTGGGAATCAAGAGTGAAGAAATAAAATAACGTATAACAAACCAACAGAAAGTGCCGCTAAAAGCGTACCCTGCGAGGCACTCTCCTCCACATGCTGGGGGTGACGGGGAATCTTTATCATGTCAAAAGTTTTAATGATTGGCGCCGGTGGCGTGGCAACAGTTGCCGCATTTAAGATTGCACAAAACCCAGAGGTTTTCACTGACTTCATGATAGCAAGCCGGCGAAAGGAAAAATGTGATGAAATTGTGAAAGCAATTGGTAAGCCAAGCATCAAAACAGCTCAGGTAGATGCTGATGATGTGGAACAACTAATAGCTTTGATGAACGACTACAAGCCCGAATTGGTCATCAATTTAGCTTTGCCTTATCAAGACCTCACGATCATGGAGGCTTGTCTGGCCTGTGGATGCAACTACTTGGACACAGCCAACTATGAGCCCAGAGACGAGGCGCACTTTGAATATTCATGGCAATGGGCATACAAAGAAAAGTTTGAGCAGGCTGGACTTACGGCCATCCTTGGTTGTGGTTTTGACCCAGGCGTGAGTGGTATTTTCACCGCCTACGCAGCCAAGCATTATTTCGACGAGATACATTATTTGGATATCGTGGATTGCAATGCGGGCAATCACCATAAGGCTTTTGCCACGAACTTCAATCCAGAAATCAATATTCGAGAGATTACGCAGAAGGGTCTTTATTACAAAGACGGCAAATGGATAGAAACCGAACCGTTGGAGATTCATAAACCCATCACTTACCCAAACATTGGGCCGCGTGAGAGCTACCTGATGCACCACGAAGAGCTGGAAAGTTTGGTGAAAAACTATCCTACCATCAAGCAGGCTCGCTTTTGGATGACTTTCGGAGAGCAATACCTTAACTATTTGGATGTCATTCAAAACTTGGGAATGTCGCGCATTGACGAGATAGAATACGAAGCCGAGTTGGCAGATGGTTCGGGCAAGAAGGTGAAGGTGAACATTGTTCCTCTGCAATTCTTGAAAGCCGTTTTGCCCAATCCACAAGACCTTGGCGAGAACTATGACGGTGAGACCAGCATCGGATGCCGCATTCGTGGCATAAAAGATGGCAAAGAACTTTCCTATTACGTTTACAACAACTGCAAGCACCAGGATGCCTACAAGGAAACAGGCATGCAGGGCGTGAGCTACACCACGGGCGTTCCAGCCATGATTGGCGCCATGATGTTCCTGAAAGGTCTTTGGAAGAAGCCCGGCGTTTGGAATGTAGAAGACTTCGACCCAGATCCCTTCATGGAACAACTCAACAAGCAAGGCTTGCCTTGGCACGAAGTATTTGGAGAGGAATGGAAATAAGCCTCTCCCCTGCCCCTCCCCGAAAGGGAGGGGAGTAATTAGACTTTTTGCTGAAAGCATCAGTGCTTACCAATAAAGATAAACAATAAATGACAGTTCATTTAATCAACAGTGAGAAATAACATTACTAAACAACAATAATAAAAAAAGAAGCTATCTACGCCCATCCCCTTTGGGGAGGGGACGGGAGTGAGGCTTCCATTTATTTATGGCAAAAGAACAAACAAACAATCCTACATCCGGCGAGGGAAAATTGAAAGCCCTACAAGCTGCGATGGCTAAAATAGAGAAAGACTTTGGTAAAGGCGCCATCATGCGCATGGGCGACGAACAGATAGCCGATGTGGAAGTAATTCCCACGGGCAGCATTGCTCTAGACGTGGCATTGGGCGTAGGTGGATATCCACGAGGAAGGGTCATTGAGATATTCGGACCAGAGTCATCGGGTAAAACCACATTGGCCATCCATGCCATTGCCGAAGCACAAAAAGCTGGCGGCATTGCTGCTTTCATTGATGCCGAACACGCTTTCGACCGTTTTTATGCGGCTAAGTTGGGCGTGGATGTCGACAATCTGTGGATTTCACAACCCGACAATGGTGAACAGGCGTTAGAAATAGCCGAACAACTCATTCGCTCATCGGCCGTAGACATCTTGGTAATCGACTCTGTGGCTGCGCTTACACCCAAGAAAGAACTAGAAGGAGTCATGGGCGACAGCAATGTTGGCCTGCAAGCTCGACTGATGAGTCAGGCTTTACGAAAACTAACTTCTACCATCAGCAAAACCAATACCACCTGCATCTTCATCAACCAATTGCGCGAAAAGATAGGCGTGCTGTTCGGAAGTCCTGAAACAACGACTGGTGGTAATGCGTTGAAGTTTTACGCTTCGGTACGTCTTGACATCCGCAAGAAATCGAGTGTGAAGGATGGCGACGAGGTTCTTGGAAACCAGGTTCGCGTAAAAGTGGTTAAAAACAAAGTGGCACCTCCCTTCCGCAAGGCTGAATTTGAAATAACCTTCGGCGAAGGTATCTCAAAAATTGGCGAGATTGTTGACCTTGGTGTTGAATATAACATCATCAAGAAAAGCGGTTCGTGGTATTCGTATCAAGATTCTAAATTGGCACAGGGACGCGACGCGACCAAAAACTTACTCAAAGATAATCCTGAATTGTGCGAAGAGTTGGAAGCAAAGATTAAGCAAGCCATCACTGAAAAGAAGGAAGATTAACCAGAAGGAGGGTGTATCAACATCATGGTACCCCTCATTTGTTGAATCCTCTGCCTGTCATGTCAC
>JAQYPT010000056.1 GCA_028726625.1 Prevotellaceae bacterium
GCAACTTGATTCGGTTACGGGATCGATTGTAGAAAACGTAGACAACACCATCAGAAGGGTTGAAGTCATTGCTGCGTACCAATTGGGACAGGCGAAGAATACCCTGACGCATGTCCACGGGAGTGCAACAAACCCGAAAAATATTTGTTTCGTTGAGTACAAACATAAGTTTTTCGGGCAAAGGTAGTAAAGCAAGAAAGCCACACAAAAGCGGCTGATGTTGGATGCTTACAACAAACCTTTTTGCACAGTGGTGAAACAACGATTGAGCCGAAAATATTGACGCATGTGACAAAACAGGCAACAAAAACGTTTCGAATCACTATAAACTCAAAAATCGGCTGCAAGTTTCAAGGCCTGCAACCGGTTTCCAATGATGTAAGCGGCTGCCATGAGGCAGCCGCTTGTTTGTTTTCTACAAGTGATTACTCTGAAAAGTCAAGGATGTTCTTGCGATTTGCTTCGATACGCTCGTACTCTTCTTTCGAGCCTACAATGAGTTTCTCCCACTGGCGAAGTCCTGTTCCGGCAGGAATCAGGTGGCCGCAAATCACGTTCTCCTTCATTCCCTCCAGACGGTCTACCTTCGCACGGATGGCAGCCTCGTTGAGGACCTTTGTCGTTTCCTGGAACGAAGCAGCACTCATGAAGCTCTTGGTTTGCAAAGCCGCACGGGTGATACCCTGAAGTATCTGACAGGACGTAGCTGGAACCGCATCACGAACCTCTACAGGTCGCAAATCACGACGTTTCAAGGCCGAATTCTCATCACGGAGCTTACGCGCTGTCACAATCTGTCCTACTTTCAACACCTCGCTGTCACCAGCTTTGGTAACAACCTTCTTACCCCAGATACGATCGTTCTCCTCGGCAAAGTCGAGTTTGTCTACCAGTTCTTGCTCCAAGAACGTAGTATCACCCGGCTCGTTGATTTGAACCTTACGCATCATCTGGCGAACAATGATTTCGAAGTGCTTGTCGTTGATTTTCACACCTTGCAAGCGGTATACGTCTTGCACCTCGTTCACGATGTACTCTTGTACGGCGGTAGGGCCTTTGATGGCCAAAATATCATCGGGTGTGATGACACCATCAGACAGCGGCGTACCAGCACGAACGGCATCGTGTTCCTGAACAAGAATCTGTTTGCTCAATGAAACAAGGTACCTCTTCTGCTCACCGGTTCTTGAGGTAACGACGATTTCACGGTTGCCTCGCTTCACCTTGCCCATGGTTACTTCTCCATCGATTTCAGAAACCACAGCGGGGTTGGATGGGTTACGAGCCTCAAACAACTCGGTAACACGCGGTAGACCACCGGTGATGTCACCAGCACCACCTACGGCACGCGGTATCTTCACCAAGGTTTCACCCGATTTGATAGTTGCCCCGTCATCAACGACAACGTGTCCGCCTACTGGGAAATTATAGGTACCCAACACTTCTCCCTTTTTACCAATGATGTCACAGGTAGGCACCATTGACTTGTCCTTGGAGTCGCTGATGATCTTTTCTGTCAGACCTGTTGTCTCATCAGTTTCAGCATGGTAGGTCTTACCAGCGACAACGCCATTAAACTTCAAGGTACCGGAATATTCTGAAACAATCAATGCATTGAAAGGATCCCACTTAGCAATCAGGTCGCCCTTCTTCACTTTGTCGCCATGCTTATAGTAAAGCGTACTGCCATACGGCACGTTCAGCGTACTCAACACGATGTCGGTGTTTGGATCGATGAAACGGATTTCAGCCAAACGGCTCACCACCTTCATGCATTCAACGTCTTTCTCGCCGTCATTCTCAGCAAATGGTACGGTACGCAGTTCTTCAAACTCAATCTTGCAGTCGTTCTTTGCCATGATGCTGGCATTGGCAGCCGCATTACCAGCAACACCACCAGCGTGGAAGGTACGAAGGGTAAGCTGTGTACCTGGTTCACCAATAGCTTGAGCCGCGATAACACCAACGGCCTCACCCTTTTGAACCATGCGGGCTGTAGCGAGGTTACGTCCATAACATTTCTTGCAGACACCATGCTTGCTCTCACAGGTGAGCACCGAACGAATTTCAACACTCTCAATCGGTGATTCATCAATCTGACGGGCTTTATCCTCTGTGATTTCCTCACCAGCCGCTACAATCAGTTCGCCTGTTGTCGGGTGAATGATGTCATGAACAGAAACACGTCCCAAGATACGCTCGTAAAGCGTCGAAATAATCTCATCACCACTCTTCAGCGCCGTGCAGACCAGTCCACGCAAAGTACCACAATCTTCTTCGGTGATGATGACATCGTGGGAAACGTCTACCAGACGACGCGTCAAATAACCGGCGTCGGCTGTCTTCATAGCCGTATCGGCAAGACCCTTGCGGGCACCGTGTGAGGAGATAAAGTACTCGAGCACAGACATACCTTCCTTGAAGTTGGAAAGAATAGGATTCTCGATAATCTGTTGTCCTTCGCCTCCGGTTTTCTGTGGTTTGGCCATCAATCCACGCATACCAGAGAGCTGCTTAATCTGATCCTTAGATCCACGGGCTCCGGAATCGAGCATCATGTACACGGCGTTGAAACCTTGGTCGTTCTCGGTCATCTCCTTCATGAGGATGTCACCCAGCTCATTGTTGACATGCGTCCATGCATCGATGACCTGATTGTAACGTTCGGTATCGGTGATGAATCCCATCTCGTAGTTGGACTTGATTTGATTTACCTCGTCCTGTCCTTTCTTCACGATGCCTTCCTTCTCTTCAGGAATGATGATATCATCAAGGTTGAAAGAAAGACCTGCCAAGTAAGCCATTCGATAACCCAAATTCTTGATTCCATCCAAGAACTCACATGCGCGAGCCATACCTACGACCTTGATAACATCCGAAATGATGCCGCGCAGGGTTTTCTTAGAAATGATGTCATTGAAATAGCCCACTTCATCCGGGATGATACCATTGACGATGACGCGACCTACGGACGTGTCGACCATGCGGTCTTCCAGCTGTCCGTTGATCAAATCTTTTACAATCACTTTCACAGGGGCATGTAAGTCGCATCGTCCTTCATTATAGGCGATGATGGCTTCTTCAGGACCATAGAAAGTAAGGCCAGCGCCCTTGGCTCCTGGGCGAATCTTGGTTACATAATACAAACCCAGCACCATGTCCTGAGAAGGAACGGTGATAGGAGCACCATTGGCTGGGTTCAAGATATTGTGGCTCTGGAGCATCAAAATCTGAGCTTCAAGAACGGCCTCATTACTCAAAGGAAGGTGAACGGCCATCTGGTCACCATCAAAGTCGGCATTGAAGGCAGTACAAGCCAAAGGATGCAACTGAATAGCCTTGCCCTCGATCAGCTTAGGCTGGAAAGCCTGGATACCCAATCGGTGAAGTGTAGGGGCACGGTTCAAAAGCACCGGATGACCCTTCATCACGTTCTCCAAGATGTCCCAAATGACAGGTTCACGACGGTCGACTATCTTCTTGGCACTCTTCACCGTCTTGACGATACCGCGTTCGATGAGTTTGCGGATGATGAAGGGCTTGTAGAGCTCAGCTGCCATCAACTTAGGCAAGCCACACTCTCCCATCTTCAATTCAGGTCCAACGACAATTACCGAACGAGCTGAATAGTCAACACGCTTACCCAAGAGGTTTTGACGGAAACGTCCTGCCTTACCTTTCAGAGAGTCAGACAACGACTTCAATGGACGATTGCTCTCGCTCTTCACCGCGCTGCTCTTGCGTGAGTTGTCGAACAAGGAGTCGACTGCCTCTTGGAGCATACGCTTCTCATTACGCAGAATAACCTCAGGTGCTTTGATTTCCATCAAGCGTTTTAGACGGTTGTTACGAATAATGACGCGACGGTAGAGATCATTCAAGTCGGATGTAGCGAAGCGACCTCCATCCAATGGAACGAGCGGACGCAACTCGGGAGGAATCACCGGAACAATCTTAAGGATCATCCACTCGGGGCGATTGACATCCGTACTGGTACGGAAGGCTTCAACAACCTGCAAACGCTTCAAAGCCTCAGTCTTACGCTGTTGGCTCGAGTCGTTGTTGGCACGGTCGCGCAATTCGTATGAGATAGAATCCAAATCCAGATTGGCCAGCAAATCATAGACAGCCTCGGCACCCATCTTGGCAATAAACTTATTGGGATCCGTGTCCTCCAAGCGATCATTGTTTGGATCCAGTTGATGGTCGATGATGTCTAAATATTCATCTTCCGTCAGTAAATCCATGACATGTGATCCATTGACTTCGGCCCCATCAGCATCTTTACGTCCCTCCATGAGCCCTGGTTTGATCACTACATATTTCTCGTAGTAAATCACCGAATCAAGTTTCTTGGTTGGCATACCCAGCAAGTAACCAATCTTGTTAGGCAAGGAGCGGAAGTACCATATATGCGCTACAGGCACCACCAATTCAATATGTCCGGAACGCTCGCGACGTACTTTCTTTTCTGTGACCTCAACACCACAACGGTCGCAAACAATACCCTTGTAACGAATACGCTTGTACTTACCACAAGCACACTCGTAATCTTTTGTTGGACCAAAGATGCGTTCGCAGAATAAGCCATCCCGTTCGGGCTTGTACGTACGGTAATTGATGGTTTCTGGTTTAGTCACCTCACCGTATGAATTCTCCAGAATCTCTTCGGGAGAAGCCAAGCTGATGGTTATCTTCGTAAAATTATTTTTTACTTTTATATCTTTCTTAAAAGCCATGTTCTTTATCTTTATTGTGTGAAAACAATCTATTCATTACTAATCGAGTTTCACGCTCAATCCGAGTCCACGCAATTCATGGAGAAGCACATTCAACGATTCAGGAATGCCAGGTGTTGGCATGGAATCGCCCTTGACGATGGCCTCGTACGCCTTGCTGCGCCCAACGGTGTCGTCTGACTTGATGGTGAGAATCTCTTGTAACACATGACTGGCTCCGAAAGCTTCAAGAGCCCACACCTCCATCTCACCAAAACGTTGTCCACCGAACTGTGCTTTACCACCAAGTGGCTGTTGGGTAATCAAAGAGTAAGGACCAATAGAGCGTGCATGCATTTTATCCTCAACCATGTGTCCAAGCTTCAAGAAATAGGTGACACCCACCGTTGCAGGCTGGTCAAACTTCTTTCCTGTTTCTCCATCATACAGATGGGTAGAACACAAGTGAGGCAATCCGGCTTTGTCTGTCCATTCTGATAAATCATCCAATTTAGCACCATCGAAAATAGGTGTAGCAAACTTAACACCCAGCTTGCGACCGGCAGCACCAAGGATAGCTTCGAATATCTGTCCCAGGTTCATACGAGAAGGCACACCCAATGGGTTCAGCACCAAGTCAACCGGACGACCGTCTTCCAAGAATGGCATATCCTCTACACGGACAATCTTAGACACGATACCCTTGTTACCATGGCGTCCTGCGAGTTTATCACCCACACTAATCTTACGTTTCTTAGCGATGTATACCTTTGCCATCTGCAAAACGCCTGTTGGGAGTTCGTCACCGATAGAGATGGCAAACTTACGACGCTTCAATTCAGCATCAAGCAACTTATATTTTCGGATATAATTGAGTATCAACGTCTGGATGAGGCCATTGGTATGCTCATCGTCCGTCCAATCGTTAGACTGAATTCCGTCATACTCCAGATTCTTCAAAGCGGCAGCTGTAAAATTGCTTCCCTTTGTTATAATCTCGGCACCCGTATAATCTTTCACACCTTGTGACTTCTTACTCTCTGTCAAAGTCAACAACTTGTCTACCAGGATTTCCTTCAAGTCTGTATTCTTGGCTTCGTACTCTTCGTCAATCTTCGCAAGAATCAGTTTATCATGCTTCTTGGTCTCACGTGTCTTGATGGCACGCGTAAAGAGTTTTTTGTCAATCACGACACCACTCAAAGATGGATTGGCCTTCAAAGAAGAATCCTTCACGTCTCCTGCTTTGTCACCAAAGATGGCACGAAGCAATTTCTCTTCAGGAGAAGGATCGCTCTCGCCCTTAGGTGAAATCTTACCAATTAAGATATCACCTGGCTCCACACGTGCACCTACCCTGATGACACCATTTTCATCAAGATCCTTGGTTGCCTCTTCACTAACATTAGGGATATCGTTGGTAAACTCTTCCATGCCTCGTTTTGTTTCGCGGACATCAAGAGAATACTCATCAACGTGGACAGATGTCAACACGTCATCACGAACGACACGTTCGGAAATAACCACAGCATCCTCATAGTTGTATCCCTTCCATGGCATGTAAGCCACCAACATGTTACGACCGAGCGCCAACTCACCGTTTTCAGTTGCGTAGCCCTCAGTTAAGATGTCGCCATCCTTCACACGTTGACCTTTCACACAAATAGGACGCAAGTCGATGGTCATATTTTGATTGGTACGACGGAACTTGGGAAT
Organism: Prevotellaceae bacterium; assembly: GCA_028726625.1. Taxonomy (GTDB): domain Bacteria; phylum Bacteroidota; class Bacteroidia; order Bacteroidales; family Bacteroidaceae; genus Prevotella. The sequence continues at coordinate 6,435 of JAQYPT010000056.1, forward strand.
ACGATATTCCTTTAAGGCTGGTTCGAAACTTACAAACTCTTCTTCCTCGGTGCGGTCATATAAGATACGAATGGTTGTAGCATCAACATATTCTATCACACCATCACCTTCGGCAGTGATCATCGTTCGAGAGTTTTCACACACCTGCTTCTCCAATCCTGTTCCTACGATAGGTGCATCATTGTGAAGCAAAGGTACGGCCTGACGCATCATGTTACATCCCATCAACGCGCGGTGACCATCGTCATGCTCCAAGAAAGGAATCAGCGCAGCAGAAACAGAAGCAATCTGCTGTGGAGAAACATCCATCAAGGCAACTTCGTCAGGATCTACTACTGGGTAGTCGGCATCTTGACGGCATTTAACATAGTCACGAATGAATGAACCATCTTTACGCAACGGAGCATTTCCCTGTCCAACAAGCAAATCTTCCTCTTCCTCTGCAGTCATAAACACGATATGATCATTGTTCATGTCTACTTTTGTATCCTTAACTTTTCGATAAGGAGTAACAATGAAGCCCATGTCGTTGATCTTAGCATACACGCAAAGTGAAGAAATCAAGCCAATGTTTGGTCCTTCAGGACTTTCAATAGGACACAAACGACCATAGTGTGTATAGTGTACGTCACGCACCTCGAAACCTGCACGTTCACGTGAAAGTCCACCAGGGCCTAACGCTGACAAACGACGCTTGTGAGTGACCTCAGCCAATGGATTGGTTTGATCCATGAACTGTGACAATGGATTGGTTCCAAAGAACGAGTTGATTACGCTAGTGATGGTCTTGGCATTGATCAAATCAGTAGGCGTAAAGACTTCGTTGTCACGCACGTTCATGCGTTCACGAATGGTCCTACTCATACGGGCCAACCCAATAGAGAACTGATTGGATAATTGCTCACCAACTGTACGAACGCGTCGGTTAGACAAGTGGTCAATGTCATCCACCGTCGCGTTAGAGTTGACCAACTGAATCAAATATTTGATGATCGCAATGATATCATCTTTGGTCAACACACGGATATTCATGTCGGTATCCAGGCCCAATTTCTTATTGATACGATAGCGGCCTACTTCTCCCAAGTCATAACGCTTGTCAGAGAAGAACAAATTATTAAATACCTCTCTGGCACTGGCGTCATCTACCGGGTCGGCATTACGCAATTGACGATAAATATAGGTAACCGCCTCTTTTTCTGAGTTGGAAGGATCCTTCGACAGCGTATTGAAGATGATGGCAAACTTGTTAGCCATCTCAGAATCCTTATGTAACAGGAGGGTCGAAGCACCACTATCCAAGATGTCTTGAACATTCTCAGCAGTGATTTCAGTTTCGCGTTCCATGATAACCTCATTGCGCTCAATGGACACCACGGATCCGGTATCCTCATCCACAAAGTCTTCATTCCAGCTCTTCAGAACACGTGCAGCCAGACGTCGTCCAACAGCTGCCTTCATGTTCTTCTTATTCACCTTTACTTCTTCAGCAAGATCAAAGATTTGAAGAATGTCTTTATCCGACTGATAACCTATGGCACGCAACAAAGTGGTAACGGGCAGTTTCTTCTTACGATCAATGTAGGCATACATCACATTATTAATGTCTGTTGCGAACTCAATCCACGAACCTTTGAACGGAATGATTCGAGCTGAGTACAGCATCGTACCATTGGCATGAACACCTTGGCCGAAGAAGACACCGGGTGAGCGATGCAGCTGAGAAACTACAACACGCTCTGCACCATTGATAACAAAAGTACCATTATCCGTCATGTATGGAATGGTACCCAAGAATACGTCCTGGATAAAGGTACCAAAATCTTCATGATCGGGATCTGTACAATAAAGTTTCATCTTCGCCTTCAAGGGCACACTATAGGTCAATCCACGCTCCAGACATTCTTCAATGGAATATCTAGGAGGATCGATAAAGTAATCCAAGAACTCGAGAACGAAATTATTACGCGTATCGGTGATAGGGAAGTTCTCGGCGAACACCTTATACAAACCGTCATTCTTGCGTTCCTCAGGTGGGGTTTCCAACTGTAAGAAATCCTTGAAGGACTTTAATTGCACATCGAGAAAATCCGGAAAAGGAACCGGATTATGCACGCTTGCAAAATTAATTCTGTTATCAATGATTTTTGTAGCCATATATTTTATGATTGGGATAACATTCCCGTGAGCCAATTAGGATTTTGTCATCTTAAGACACAAAATGGTTAGGACATGCTTACTGAGCAAATCCTAACCACATTCGTAATAAAAGTAATTGGCACCGTATAACCTCAAAGGCTATACAGTACCAAATATTTAAGCTTACTTGAGTTCTGCCTTAGCACCGGCTGCTTCGATAGCCTTCTTCAAGTTCTCAGCTTCGTCCTTAGACAAGCCTTCCTTGATGGTAGCTGGAGCTCCGTCTACCAAATCCTTTGCTTCTTTCAAACCAAGACCGCAAGCTTCCTTCACGGCCTTAACAACCTGAAGCTTAGTAGCGCCAACCTCTGTCAAGACAACATCAAAAGATGTCTTCTCTTCAGCTGCATCGGCTGCACCAGCAGCAGGACCTGCAGCTACAGCTACAGCTGCAGCAGCGGGCTCAATACCATACTCGTCCTTGAGGACTGTTGCCAACTCATTAACTTCCTTAACTGTCAAATTTACCAATTCTTCAGCAATAGCTTTTATATCTGCCATTTTATTCTAAAAATTTAATTTATTTTTTATCTAATTATTTACTGTTGATGTCATCCATGAATGAGCATCGTTGATTATTCAGGACGCTCGCCTAATGTCTTCAGCACGCCATGAATGGTGTTTGCACCCGATTGGAGAGCAGAAACAACGTTCTTTGCGGGCGATTGCAGCAATGCCACAATCTCTGCGATAACTTCGTTCTTGCTCTTGAGAGCAGCCAGCTCAGCTAATTTATCAGCACCTACATAGATACTTTCTTCAGCATAAGCAGCTTTGAGGGCAGGAATTCCTTCCTTTTGATATTCCTTCAGTAGTTTAGCAGGCACATTGGCTGTCTGTGTGAACATCACAGCGGTGCTGCCTTTCAAACTATCGTACAAAGGTTCATAGTCAACATCAGATGCGTCGAAAGCTTTCCGCAGAAGCGTATTCTTCACAACAACCATCTTGATCTCGTTCTTGAAGCATTTGCGACGAAGTGCACTGGTAGCTCCAGCATTCAATCCTGTAAGGTCTACAAGATAGAAATGTGGAAACTCCTTAAGCTTCTCACCTAGTTCAACGATTATAGTATCTTTTACTTCCTTTTTCATTTTACAAAACTTTTAGAGTTATTCAACTGATTTAGGATCAATCTTGATACCCTTACTCATAGTGCTGGAAATAAAGATACTCTTGATGTACGTACCTTTTGCAGCAGTCGGTTTCAATTTGATAACCGTAGAGATAAACTCTTTTGCATTGCCATAGATTTGCTCAGCTGACATGCTCACTTTGCCTATGGAGGTATGTATAATACCAGCCTTGTCAACTTTAAAGTCTATCTTACCCTTCTTGATTTCTGAAACTGCCTTAGCAACATCCATCGTTACCGTACCACTTTTAGGGTTTGGCATCAAGCCACGAGGTCCGAGCACGCGACCCAAAGGACCTACTTTTCCCATGCATGATGGCATTGTAATGATTACATCTACATCTGTCCATCCACCTTTGATCTTTTCGATATACTCATCCAGACCAACATAGTCGGCACCTGCTTCCTTGGCAGCTGCTTCCTGATCAGGAGTACAGAGGCAGAGAACACGAGTAACCTTACCAGTTCCGTGTGGAAGTGTAACAACACCTCGCACCATCTGGTTAGCCTTTCGTGGGTCTACGCCTAAGCGAACATCAATATCCAGAGATGCATCAAACTTGGTGGTGGTAATTTCCTTCACCAATTCTGAAGCCTCTTTCAATGTGTATGACTTCCCTGCTTCAACCTTCTCAGCTACTGATTTCTGATTTTTTGTCAGTTTACTCATTTCTAATTGAAGTTTTAATTATTTCCAGGGAATTCCCCTTTTACAGTAATACCCATACTACGTGCAGTACCTGCAACAAGTCTCATTGCACTCTCAACGGTAAAGCAGTTCAAATCAGCCATCTTATCTTCAGCGATAGTACGTACTTGGTCCCAAGTAACGGAAGCTACCTTCTGGCGATTAGGCTGAGCTGAGGCCGTCTTTAATTTTGCCATCTCCTTGAGCTGTACAGCTGCAGGAGGAGTTTTGAGAACAAAATCGAATGACTTGTCAGTATAGTAAGTGATAATAACAGGAATAACTTTCCCTGCCTTATCCTGGGTTCTGGCGTTGAACTCCTTGCAGAATCCCATGATATTGATACCCTTAGAACCCAAAGCAGGTCCTACTGGTGGAGAAGGATTTGCAGCACCACCTTTAATCTGTAATTTGATTAATCCAGCTACTTCTTTAGCCATTTTTGTTAATATTTAATTTAATATATACGAAAGATAACCTAACGCCCGTAACTGCGTTAAGCCTCTTTTTCAACTTGCATAAAACTTAGTTCCAGCGGAGTTTTACGTCCAAAAATCTTGACCAAGACCTTCAGTTTATGTTTCTCGGCATTCACCTCTTCGATGACGCCACTGAATCCACTAAAAGGTCCATCGGTTACCTTGACAACCTCATCAACCTCATAAGGAACTTCAATCCCGTTCATTATTTCGGTCTCTTCGGCTTCGCCAAGCATACGATTGATTTCAGACTGGGAAACAGGCGATGGATTATCCAAACCTCCTAGGAAACCCAAGCAATTGGGCATGAAACGCAAAGTATGCGCCACATCACCCACGAGGGAAGCTTCAACAAAAATGTATCCCGGGAGACTGATCTTCTCCTTTTCAACTCTCTTGCCATTACGCAAGGTTGCATGTTTCTCCATCGGTATCAAAACCTGAGAAACATGCTGTTGTAACAACGTGTTGTGTTTGATTTCAGCCTCGATGTATTCTTTCAACTTGGCTTCTTTTCCACTTACAGCACGCAGTACATACCAATTTTTTTTTGTTTCTGCCATATCCTAATGATTTAACCTGGATAAACAATGCCCATCAAGTGCTGGAAGCACCAGTCCATACAGAACACAATCAGTGCAATGACTAGGGAAGCAGATAATACAACCACTGCACTGTGAGTTAATTCCCGGCTTGTAGGCCAAGTAGTTTTATGCGCAAGTTCATCATAGCAAGCTTTGCAGTAATTTACTACATTCTTGAAAAAACTTTCAATCTTCTTAAACATATGATTTTCTTTTTAGCACGGGTTGAAAGACTCGAACTCTCGACACCTGGTTTTGGAGACCAGCGCTCTACCAACTGAGCTAAACCCGTAAAAGAAGTCCCCGCAACCGCATTGCGGGAACTTTGTATGATAAACGAGAAGAGGTATGCCTTACTCGCTTGTGGTCAATTTACTTTACGTCGTCAAGTATCTGTGTGATCTGGCCAGAACCTACGGTACGACCACCCTCACGGATAGCGAAACGAAGACCTTCGTTCAACGCAACCTTGTAAATCAAGGTAACCTCAATCTCTACGTTGTCGCCAGGCATTACCATCTCTACGCCTTCTGGCAGAGTGATTTCACCTGTACAGTCCATTGTACGGAGATAGAACTGAGGACGATACTTATTTCCGAATGGAGTATGACGTCCACCCTCTTCCTTCTTCAATACATAGATGGAAGCCTTGAAGTGATCGTGAGGAGTGATGGCACCTGGGTGTACAACAACCATACCACGTTTTACCTCGTCCTTATCGATACCGCGGAGCAGAAGTCCTACGTTATCACCTGCTTCACCTTCAGAAAGAATCTTACGGAACATTTCAACGCCTGTTACAACAGACTTCTTGTCCTCACCAAGACCGAGCAACTGAATCTCGTCGCCAACCTTTACCTTACCAGTCTCAATACGTCCTGTTACAACGGTACCACGACCTGTGATAGAGAACACATCCTCTACTGGCATCAAGAAAGGTTTGTCAAGGTCACGCTCTGGCTCTTGAATCCACTCGTCAACAGTGTCCATCAACGTCATCACGCTGTCAACCCACTTGTCAACACCATTCAATGCTCCCAGTGCAGATCCACGAATGATTGGAGTATCCTCTTCGAAATCGTATTGCTCGAGAAGTTCGCGCAACTCCATTTCAACGAGCTCCAGCATCTCTTCGTCCTCTACCAAGTCACACTTGTTCATGAACACAACCAAACGAGGAACGTTTACCTGACGAGCCAAAAGCACGTGCTCACGTGTCTGTGGCATAGGACCATCAGTAGCGGCAACTACAAGGATAGAACCATCCATCTGGGCAGCACCAGTAACCATGTTCTTTACATAGTCTGCGTGTCCCGGACAGTCTACGTGTGCATAGTGACGCTTAGCTGTTTCATACTCAATGTGAGAAGAGTTAATGGTGATACCACGCTCTTTCTCCTCAGGGGCATTATCAATTTGGTCAAACGACTTAACATCCCCACCACCAAAGCCCTTATCATGAAGAGTCTTAGAGATGGCAGCCGTCAAAGTAGTCTTACCGTGGTCAACGTGACCAATTGTACCAATGTTTACGTGCGGTTTGGTACGTTTGAATTCTTCTTTAGCCATAGCTTTTCTTTTTTATTTATATAAATGAATAGTCAAAGTTTTATCTTTTTTTCTACAAAGGATCTATAAAATAGAACCGAAGTAGAGCTGTAACTGAGAGTTGAACTCAGGACCTCTTCCTTACCAAGGAAGTGCTCTACCACTGAGCTATTACAGCAGTGAGAGCGGAAAACGGGGCTCAAACCCGCGACCCCCAGCTTGGAAGGCTAGTGCTCTATCAACTGAGCTATTTCCGCAAAAACTTCTACTGAAGTGGGTAGTGATGGATTCGAACCACCGAAGTCGAAAGACAGCAGATTTACAGTCTGCCCCATTTGGCCACTCTGGTAACTACCCCTTTTGTTTTTACAACTCGCACTTCCTTTCGTTGGAGAGCCTCTTGTCGGATTCGAACCAACGACCCCGAGATTACAAATCACGTGCTCTGGCCAACTGAGCTAAAGAGGCGATTCTATGCAGCCGTCAAACCACTCGTTTAATACGTGTTGTAAAACGGCTGCAAAGATAGGGATTATTTTTTTAATCGCCAAAGCTTTTTTGATTTTTTTTAATGTCCCCGCATTTTTTCCTTGTATTTGGAAATCTGAACCCGCATCGCGTCTACACAGAGGTCAATGCCCTCTTCAAACGTATCACAAGTTTTTTCAACAAACAGCGTACTGCCAGGAACGGCTACCGTTAATGCTGTCTGCTTATTCAATGCGGTTGCTGGCTTTATTAATTTCAGTTGCACCTCTACTTTCCGAATATCTTCCAATGTTTTTTCTAACTTGCCTACTTTTTTTTCTATAAAGGCTTCCAATTTCTCGGTAGTGTCAAAATGAATTGACTGAATCTTAATTTCCATAATACCTCCTGTTATTTTTAAAAAGGTTAAGCTCTGGGATGAGCCTTCTCATAGACTTTCTTCAACTGTTCAAACGTGGTATGCGTATAGATTTCGGTTGTCTCCAGACTTTCATGTCCTAGCAACTTTTGCACGTTCTCAAGTCCTGCACCATTGTTGAGCATCGTGGTTGCAAAGGTGTGTCTAAGCACGTGCGGTGTACGTTTCTTCAACGTGCTAACCAGTGACAGATGCTTCTTCACAAGATACCTAACTTGGTTATGGTTCATCCGCACACCGTTTCTGCTCAAAAAGAAGGCCTTCGACTTTCGCACGATTTGTTCGTTACGCTGATTCAAATACTCCTGAAGAACTTGATACAATTCATCACCGAATGGAACCAGTCGCTGTTTATTCCTTTTTCCCAGGACTTTAAACTGCCGGCTGACAAAGTCTACTGAAACATCATCCAACCCTATCAGTTCCGCCAACCGCATGCCAGTTTCATAAAAAGTAATAATAATGGTACGCGCGAGCGCATCTTGATAGCTGGTATCCCATGTGCTGGCATCCAGCAGCTCATCCATTTCTGATTCTTTCAAAAACTGCGGTAAGGGTTTACCCATCTTGGGACGTTCGATACGCAGGGTGGGATTGACCTGAACCAAGCCTCGAGAAAGGGAATAGCGATAGAGGGAACGCAATGCACTCAATCTTCTGCAAATTGAAGTGGCACTGTTCCCACGATCCATCATATCCTCCATCCAACCGCGGATGATATCCGAGTCTACCGACTCCCATGTGATTTGATCCCCTAAGCCTTGAAAATAGCGTTCAAAGGCCCTCAGGTCATCGCCGTAGCTTTTAGCTGTAAGCTCTGATCGATTTTTCTCAAATCTCAGGTAGTTCAAAAACTCTTCTATCATGACGCCTTCCGTTGAAGTATTGCTTCTGAAGCTTCATTCTCTCGAAAGAATGCATGTCCTCTCACAGAGAGCAGCAACAGATTTTGCAACGAAAATAAGGAAATTAATTTAAACTACCAAATTTTTTAGAAGATTTTACTCTTCTGCGTCGCGTAACTTCTGTATGTAGATGGCACGTTCCATCTTCAGGCGCTTCAAAACCGACGGCTTGTTGTACTGCTGACGAGCACGCAACTCTTTAGACACACCGGTTTTATCGAATTTTCTCTTGAATTTTTTAAGAGCCCTTTCGATGTTTTCGCCATCTTTTACTGGTACGATAATCATGTTGTTCTTTTTAATTGTTTATAGTTTATTATGTTGCATGATGACATCACGCCACCAAATGCGGGTGCAAAATTACGACTTATTTATCAAACAGCAAAGTTTTTAGATTACATTTTAATTTTTACGTCAAGCTCATAAGTTTAATGTAGAGGTTACCGATTATGTCATGGCAAACATAAAAACATAAAAAAAGCTGGAGAAATACTCAGTATTGCTTCTCCAGCTCTTTTTTTTAACTTACAGCTTAATCGGTGATGACCAGCTTTCTACCCGTCTTGTCGATACTATCTTTCTTAACGACGATGTAAACACCTGGTGCCAATCCTAACTTGCGGAATGTTCTTTCATTTGACAGACTGACATCTTTCACAAAAGCCCCTGTGAGGTCATAGATGTGGAAATCTCCTGTCAATGTTTCGCTCTGGAGGTCGATACCAGTCTTGATGTCTTCAAACATAGTAGCCTTGGTATTCATCAGCACAAATCTGTTCTGATTCATACTCTTGACATCTGTCGCGAACGAATAAGTGAGCGTGTCGGCATCAAAAGGAGTGATAATCCTTGATTGATAGTCTACCAATTTAAGATTTTCATATTGTTCAAGTCCCTTTTTGGTTGCCTTGATGCAATATGTGCCTGGTTCGGAAACTCTCACCGTGATGTTTGCCTTAGTAATATCGTTAGTCGTATTGACTTGCCAAATGCCATCTTTCGTTGTAGAATAAATAGCTGTCGGCATCATTTCGCCGCCGAGCTTGCTACCATCCCAACCATTGTCAAATCCTTCAGTTGCATTTTCTGATTCGCAAAGCCACATTTGGTCGCCAGCTTTCTCACCCAGAAGAACAAGCTTGACAAATCCAGTAGGTTGATTTTTTTCCATCTCGTATGCCTTAGCTCTTTGTGGAAGTGATGCTGTTGTCATAACATTTCCGCTATAACTCAATTTCACCTCTGTAGGAGTGGTGCTGTAAACTGTCTTCTCTTTCGTATATTTGAGGAGGAAGCCCTGCATAGAAGGAATTTCATTCATGTCAAGTATTGCTGCTATATCGAGTGGAACAGCCGTGTAGGTGCCAGCACCGGTTGCATTGCTATTGCTTAGCGTAGCAGTCCAGTCTTTTCCACTTCCTGTATTATAGAGATAAACCGTTTTTTCCAAGTCGTCTGGCATTGTAATCGAACTGATTTTGATTGGCGCGGTGAACGAATTGCCAAACAAATTCTGTCCTAATCCCCATCTAACGAACGACTCTTCGCCAGTTGCTCCATCCACCTTGGCAGCCTCGCGGGTGAGTTTCAATGTAACATCGTTATAATTGAGGTAGCCTCGCAGTGGCATTATTCTCGGTTCGTCAAGACGGATGGAATATGCCTTGAACGCATGCATCGTTTCACCTTTTGCTACGTTTCTAAACTTATGGTAAAACTCTTTTTCAGCATTGTGCGCCTCATCATAAACATAGAGTCTTGCCTTTGGGAATTGTGCTGCCGACATTTCTGCAAACGGTATTCCGAAGAATTGGTCGGTCGAATTGATGTGGAATGTTCTTCCGAACGTCGGCGAACCAGTGAGGTTGTCCGTCCAAGTCTCCTTTACAGCCTTGGTATGTACGTTCATCTGAACTTCTGCATAAATCTTGTCTTTCTCTACTCCTTGATAGCGTGCGACAAATGTTCCGTTGGCCTTACCATTAGAGCCTGCTTCTATTTTCAGGCGCACGGGGGCATATTTACCGCTATTATCTTTCTGATGTTCAAATCCCACAGTTGAGGTTTTTACATATAAAGCGGAGCCTTGAGGAATAACCATGGCCTTTTGGCTTTCATTAACGAGATTTGTTGCAGTGAAATTCAACGGCAGTCTTGCTGTGCCGGTCAGTCGGCAATCGTTCACCGCTGCATGGCCGTTGTTGTTTTCCTCGGTTGCAAAAACAATGTCTTCCCCTTCAGTAGGTACTTTGTTAGCTGTCCAGTTAGACGCAACGCTGAAGTTGTCACCATTGTTCTCATCGGTGCTTCCCATCCAGTAGTTCTTTTGTTCATTGCGAGTAACAACGAATTTTACCAATCTTGTTCCTCCCGAAGAACCAGAACATGAGGTGTTGCCGGTAAACTGAGTCCGGATTTCATAAGTATATGTTCCTGGCTCCGTGAAAGTAACGTAGATATTATTACCTTTTTGTTTTAATTCGTTCTTTTCACCCGTGACATCATACCATTCAACGTCGTAAATATGGTTTGAAACGGGGAGAGAAACTTGCAATGGCTTCATACCATCAGTAATGTCTATATAGACATTATCTTTCACCTCATAACCTTTAGGAGTTTTCACAATGACTTGAGGAAGGTCAGCCGTCGTCAGGTCAACAACCTTTTTCATGTTGCAACTGCCTTCAGATCCATAAACAATTTTAACAGCGTAGATGCCTTTTGCAAGATCATTCCACACCACATTTGCTTGTTCTGTAGAATTCGCTTTGTAAGTTTTGATGGCAGATCCTTGCGGATTTCCGCTTGCATCTGCTTTATAAAGTTCATACGTTGCCGGCATGGTAACTGTCTTTCCGCTTTGTAAGGAAACAGAAATATTACCTTTCTTCGCAGTAACATCACAAGAAGCTCCAGTCACGTCAAAAGCATTCACCTCGTTTGGCTTAAAGACAAACTTGTATGATTTTGCCCAATAAGGGTCAGGCTGATCCACAGGCTTCCAAGAAGCGGTGCCATCATTCTTATGGATGTTCATGACCTCATTAATAGCATATGTGCGTTTTTCTTTTGCAATTGCCGAATAAACCTCTTCGTCTCCAGGAGACCATATATCGGCACCGCTAGAAATATAGGGATAATAACTGATGCCGAAATAGACGTCGTCTTTCAAATCACTCGGTTTTTTAGAACTGTAAGTCCAATCGTCGGAAGTAGAGCTTTTAACAGCTTGGGTAACATATCCATACTGCAAAGTTGATCTGGAAAACAAAACCTTGTCCCCAGTAGTCCCAAAGTCAAAATTCACCTTGTTGCTTTCGTTATCACAACTGTATTCAACCAAAACTCCCTCGCCATATCCTTGGTCTCTTCTCGGCTTATAAGTCATCAAGTTGTCGGCTTCAATTGTGATCCTTGTGTCGCTTGTTCTTCCGCATTGGTCTTTTAGCGTAAACACATAATCACCGGCCGGCAAATCTCCAATATTGTAGTGGCTGTTTTGCTTGGTGAAGTCTATCGTCTGCGGGAAGTTAATTGTTTTTTGATATTCGTGGTCGTCACCAAAATCAGTGATCATAAAGTTCTTCTTGCCATCAGGCCTATTTACAATCACTTGGAAAGGACCTTCCAAGTTGATAGTAGAGAAAACGACGCCGGCTGTGTTGCCGTGTATACCCAAACTCTTTCTTTGAAATGTCCTGTAGAGCGGTTTTGACGCATAATAAGCCATATCCGGCTTGGGATCACTCATAATAAATTCGCGTTCAAAATCTGTTAGCGGGTTACCTGTGGAATAAACCATCTTGTACACACCAGGCCCAGGTAAATAGAATGTGAATCTTTTTTCGATATCAAATTGTTCTGTCCACATGGGGACCTCCATCAAAGGCTCAGAAGGCCAGGTACGGTCGGCGTTTCGCTTATAGATTTTTGCATTGCGATGCTCCTCGTCCATAAAATAATAAACACGCTGACCACCTATAGACTTCCATCCTTCAAAACTATAAGACACTTTATAAGATGTATCTTTCCATCCACAATCATCTGTCGGTGTTCCATACGTCCATGCTCCGAACCACAACATATCCCTCACAGTAGTGTCCCAAATACTGAAATAATCTGTTTGCTCTCCTTCACAAAGCTGCGTATACTTAATTGGATAACTCCCATTCTTGTTGAATTTTAAGTATTCTTTGCCAAAGGGGATTTTAAAGAAATAACGATAATACCGGCTCGAAAATTTAGTGGTATAAGCGGGGGCATATTCCAATGGATACCAATTTCCATCATCACCTTTAATTTTAACAGTTTCGACCAACTTATCCAATGCTTCCTTTAAGCCTTTCTCGTCCTTACAAAATATCTTAAAAGACTTATAGTAGTCGAATGTGTCCTTCCCCGTGCGCTTGACAAAATACCAGGTTCCATCTGAATAAAATTCAGGAGAAACAGAACTGATAGGATCGATGGAAGCAGAGGCTTTCCTGCTCTTTACATCGGTCACCTCAACAGTCACTTCGTCGCCGTCTGCTAAATTATCAATAACCCAACCCCTATCGGAGGTGCCATCTTTGGTTCTGATGTCGCTTCCTCCTCTATCATGAGTAATGGTTGCTTTATAACTAAACGGTTTTGCACCTCCGGCCAACTCAACATTTACATATCCCCGAGAGCCGCATGTCACATTCTTTTTTGTCAAGGTTAATTTCGGTGCCGGCGGTTCCGGTAATTCCACCACCTGAATGTCATGCAAATGAGTGTGTTCGCTGCCATCTGTTTGTTGGAAATACACCTTATAGTCGCCTGCCTTGACGTTGTTCCATGTGATTTCCCAAACGTTGGGATTTGTGGATTTTTGTGTGAGCACATTGTCCAACAACTGTGTGGTTTCACCCATCACCAGTTTGTTTTCATCCGACGCCAAACGTAATTGCGCCTGTCCGTTGGGAGCTTCGTTGTCTTTGAGCGTAACGGTCAGCGTGATGCTGCTGACTTTTTCGCCTCCCACATCCACTTTCGACACCTTACTGTTTGAAGGAGTCACGTCCACATATTCAAAAGCCGACATGGGCAAACAGAAACCCAAAAGCATGAAGATTGTAGATGCGGTTATGTATAAAAACTGCTTCATCTTTGTCATAAAATTAAATCGGAGTAAAAAACAAACCGACGTGTTTATGTTTTTGTTATGGAGAAATAAATGATTATTTTTAACTGTCTGTACATAGTGGTCTCCTCCGCTACCTACCACAGCATCATAGCTTGAGCCAACAACCTGTTTAGGGATTGGGCCATTTCCAACTTTGGGAATCTTCATCCCAAACCATTCCATCTTGATAATCATCGTCTTGCACCTCTGCATCGTTCTGCGATCCAATATTCGGACCAACAATTTGCAAAGGAAGCAATACGATAGATGGTTTCAAATACTTCTTACTGTACATTTTATTTGTTTTTTTTAGATTATTTTTCGAATAATCATTGTATACAGTTTGCAAAGATAACAAAAAAATTAGTAATTACAAAAAAAATGTATATTTTTCAACATTCAATGGCTCTTTTATTGCACTTCGATTTTTAATCTGCAGGGCGTTAACGAAAAAGTAGCCAAGCACAACAAGATGCAACGTGTATGGTTGAACGGGTAATAATAAATAAAATGACATTCAATATGCACGAATTTTCTTGACAACAAGCGGTTGTGTCCTTGGCGTATTTGCAAACTCACTTGGTCGTAGTTGCAAATATGCAAAATATGAGCGATTTTGATAAAGTGCTGTCACACAAAATATTAGAATTTACTGCCGTAAAAAAATGCCTATTTCTCGACCATTTTACGCCTAAAAGCATGCTTTAAGAACGGCTATTTACATGTTTTAGTGGTCCAACCTCCTACAAATTGGCGGTCAAAGTGATGTTACTAATGGAATCAACTCATAGGGTTAGCGAAAAAAACCGATGAATCCCGCAAAACAAAAGCAAGTTTGCACCTGCCTTGCCTATTATTTTTTTCCAGATTGAAAGTTTAGGAGAGCCGTTTTAAGGGCCTTTTTAGATAAAGAAAATGAACAAAGTTGTTTGTCATCTGCCGAGGGCTTGGGGTAATATGTTCCGCAACAGGGACACAAAAATTGACCTAAAAATGCGGCGGAACATGATGAACCAAGCTCCTATAAGCAAAAGAATAGTGTGTCAAAACGAAGATACTCCTTTTTGACACACCTCCCCACCCTCCAACAGAATTGCTCTCTTGATCGGAGTGTGACCAAATGACTTGGATGTAGGTTGCCTCCATATTTCAACGAGAAGACCACCTGTACATCTGTGCTGATTTCGTTTTGACCGGTTGGAACTGTCGCCATGTCGTTTGATTTGTACTCAAGTTTCGCACGATTACTCAACAAGGCAGACGAGACGTCACCTCCGCTGTTTTCTACAATGGTAACCACCTTGCCCAACTTCCTGCCACACAATGCCGCATACTGTTCGGCCTTTTCATGCGCTTTGCGATAAGCCAGCTCACGACTTTTCCTGAACAATTCTGCTTTCTGGTCGATGTCAAAGCTGATGTCATTGATTTCCACGTTGCTGATGGCAGCCAACTTATCCAACAACGCAGACAGACGTCCTTCATCTTTGACTATATTCCTGACAGTAATCTCGACGTTTTGCTGTGCGCTCTGTCCCAAGCGTATACGCCGACCGTTTCTGTACTCATAATCAGCTTCATAACTGAGGGCGGTAGTTTTCAGGTTTTTAGCGTCTATTTTCTCCTCCTGCAAGATTTTGGTAACAGCTTTCAGTGTCTGATCGGCTAACTTCTTAGCTTCCTGTGTGGTTGGTGCCGTATGGGCGAAGCTGACATTGATTTGCGCCATGTCGGGCTGCGCCTTTACGGTTCCCGTCCCCATGACGGCAACTGTATTTTGCTTTTCCCCAGAACTGGTGCTACATGAAACCAGTGAGAGGCCCATCAGGGCCATACCCACAGCGTACATCGTAATTCGTTTCATCTCATTTTTTGCTTTTAAGGTTTATACTATAGGTGCATGCTTTTCACTTCTTCGGTAAAAAGCAGTGCGGTGTTAATCAGTGCCAAGTGTGAGTAAGCCTGCGGAAAATTGCCAAGTTGCTCTTTGGTTTCAAAATCCAAATCCTCGCTGAACAGCCCAAGATGGTTCGAATAAGTGAGCAACTCGTCGAACAAGCTGCGTGCCTCTTCCTTCTCACCTGTAACGAACAAAGCCCGAATCAGCCAAAATGTGCAGATGGTAAAGGCCGACTTGGGCTGTCCAAAATCGTCTTTCACGTTGTATCGGTACATCAAACCGTTGTGGAAGAGTGCCTTCTTGATGGCTTTTACCGTTTTATGGAAATAGATGTCGTCGGCATCAATAAAGCCATAATGCTCCATGAGCAGCAATGAAGAGTCGAGCGAGGTGCTGCCATAGGCTTGTGTAAAGCTCTGCAACTGCTCATTCCAGCCGTTCGTCCACACGTCTTCTTTCACCTTATCTGCCTCTTCACGCCAGCGTTTTGCATAGTCGTACTTCTCCAAGAGCGAGGCAATTCGCACTCCACGGTCTAATGCCACCCAGCACATTACCTTTGAAGAAACAAAGTGCTGAGCCTCACCACGAATCTCCCAGATACCCTTATCGGGCTTGCGCCAGTCGTCCATGACGGTTCGCATGATGTTCTTCACCATGTCCCAGAGATTCTCCACATCGTCTAATGAACCAGGTATCAGACTGAAATACTGGTAAATCAGATTCATGAGGTAGCCGAAAGAGTCGTTTTGCTTCTGATGATAGGCTGCGTTACCGATTCGAACGGGCTTTGAATTGAGGTATCCGGAGAAGTGGTCCAGATGTTCTTCTACCAAGTCGCGCTCTCCCCTGATGCCATACATGATTTGGAAACCGTTATGATTGCCCACGAAGGTAGACTCCACGAACCGCATGAAGCGCTTTGCGGCACGGGTATGTCCCAGGTTGATGTGCGTCTCAATGGTCATCGATGCGTCCCTCAGCCAACAGAATCGGTAGTCCCAATTACGCACCTCTCCAGGTGTTTCAGGCAGACTGGTGGTCAAAGCGGCCAACACGGCGCCATTGTAAAAGGACAACAGTTTTAAGGTTAGGAAACTTCGCTCGATGACATCGTTATAGTGGGTGAACTTCTTTGTCATGTTCGACCAGTTCAACCAATAGACCAACGTACGACAATAATCCATCTTCTCTCGTTCAAGATCTATCTTAACCACCTTCTCATTGGATGCCAACAAGAAGAATTCATCTTTTTCAAGTTCGAAGGCAACTCCATCCAAGACATCCTGCAACGGGAGGGAAGAATACAGATACTGTCGGTCTTTGTTGTTGGATGACGACATCGATTCTATATATTGCTCCGTCATGTTATAGATAGTCTTGCCACGGGCATAATCAGGACGGAGCTGATAGTTGACAGCAAACTTTGGATGTCCGCTGAGCAGTCGGATATACCGGTACACCTCAGCCGGGTTGTAGTTTTCATCACTATGATCCTTTCGGTAACAAGGCATGAAATCAACGACAGCGAAAGCCCCTTCATCCGAGGTGAATGTCGTCGACAATATATTGGTATGCGGTATATAGGCCTGTGTCACTTCGTACTCTTCTCCTACTTCGAAGCCAAAAGACCCTCCCTTTTCTCGATCCAACAAAGATGCAAAGACCGAAGGAGAGTCGAAATTAGGCATACAAAGCCAGTCAATGGAGGCACGGTCAGAGACCAATGCCGCCGTACAACTGTTGCCTATCACGCCGTAGTTTAATTTCATATTTTGATTGGTTGTCAGTTTGTTTTAGATGATGTTTCGACAGTCAAATTAGTTTTAAACCAAACATTGACTGCTTTTTATAGATGAGTTGATTAAAGTCTTGTTTTGCACAAGCCTCCTGTTCACGACAGAAGATTGTTCAAGAAAGGCAGTACATCTTTCTGTCCCAACAGATTATAACGGGCATCATCACAAGCATAACCCACCTTGATGGTCACGGCTTCTTCTGGCAAAGCCCTGAACATGTCCTCATCGGTCACGTCATCACCAATGGCTAAGATAAAATCATAAGAACGTTGATTCAAGATACGTTGTACTTCCGAGCCTTTTGAATATTCGGCAGGCTTTACCTCCACGATTTTGTTGCCTCTCATAATCTGGAGGTTGTTTTGAGAACATATCGGTATCAAGGCATGCATCAACTGTTGTGCCCTGAACATCCCTATCCAGTTGTCCACCTTACGATAATGCCATGCCACGGCCGTAGCTTTGACCTCCAGACGCGAGTTAGGTGTTTTGTCCTCAAATTCTCGAAGGATGTTCATGAGCCGTTCGTCCCATGCCTGTGGCTCCACATTCTCGTGCCACACGCCGTTTTCCTTATAGAACGCGCCATGCTCGGCCGCAAACGACAGGGGTAGGTCGCCCAACCACTTATCAAGTGTACGGTGATCGCGACCACTGTTGATGACCACCGTATTTCGTTCGTCATCACACAGTTTCCGCAACATGTTCTTCACCTCGGTAGTGGGAGATGCTTTCTCTGGATCTCTACGGAAAGCAGCCAACGTACCGTCATAGTCCAACATGATGAGTCTATGTTTGCTGGCATTGTACTTTTGCTTGATGTCCGAGAATACTTTCTTAGAGATATATTTCTTCATGAGCGTTTCATTGCGCTCAATGACCTCTTTCCACTCGTCTACAAAGTCGCCTGCCCATTTCTTAACGGTCTGCTTACCAACAATGTCTTGCATGTTCTGCAATCGTTCTTTCTGCTCCTCTTCTGGCATTTCCAACGCCTCGCAGATGGCCATGCTAATCTGGTCGGTATCATTTGGGTTGATTTGGATGGCATCTGAAAGTTCCGAAGACGCACCGGCCATCTCGCTCAATATCAATACACCAAGGTCATTGTCTTTCGTTGCGACATACTCCTTAGCCACCAAATTCATACCATCACGCAGCGGAGTGACCAAAGCAACATCAGCCAACTTGTACATCGCCACCAAATCTTCGAAAGGAAAAGCGTGATAATAATAACATACCGGCGTCCAACCGATGCCTGCATATTTGCCATTGATGGCACCAATGCGCTCATCGATGCGCCGTTTCATCTCAGCATAACTGCTCACTTTGTCGCGCGAGGGCACAATAATCATGGCCAGCGTCACCTTATTTTGATACTCAGGATGCTTTTCCAAGAACGTTTCAAAACCCACCAGTCGATGCAAGATGCCCTTGCTGTAATCTAATCGGTCTACGGATAAAATGATTTTGTGTTTACCAAACTGACTCTTCATACGTTTCATGGCATCCTTCACGGGTCTCTTCTTTGGAGCATCATGATACAACTCGTAGTTGATTCCCATGGGTAAGGCATCCACATGCACAGCACGTCCGTCTACCATGACCTCGTTTAACTTGAACTCAAGATGCAAAGTACGCTCCACAGCACTGATGAAATGTCGCATATAGTCATGGGTGTGGAAAGCAATGAAGTCGGCACCCAGCAGTCCTCTCAACAAGTTACGACGCTCGGGCAGCACCCTAAACAACTCGTACGAGGGGAACGGAATATGATGAAAATAGCCTATCTTCAACGATGTCTTCCCATCACGCAACATCCCAGGCAACAACATCAGCTGGTAATCCTGCACCCATATCATGCTATCGTCATCAATATGTTTGAGCACCTCCTTGCAGAACAGCCTGTTCACGTCTTGATAAGCCTGCCAAAAGCCTCTACGATATTTGGAGAACTCGTAGAAATAGTGGCACAAGGGCCAGATGGTACTGTTACTGTAGCCCTCATAATAATTATTGTATTGGGTCGCACTCAAGAACACCGGGTGATAATTGAATTGCTCCAACTCCTCCTTGATTTTCCTTTCATCGGCCTTCCGCTTCAAACAAACGCCCGGCCACCCTATCCAATGCTGCTCATAGGAGGTTTGCAATGAGTTCAAACCCGTTGCCAAGCCGCCTTCACTACGTTCAAATTCAAAATGTCCTTCACTGATTTCCTTTGCCTTCACGGGCAAACGATTCGATACAATAAATAATTTTTTCCGCTTCATATTCCTCTGTTTTAGACGCCTAAAACATGAGTAGCAACAACAGCTACCTACATTTCACTCTTTAGGCTGTTATGCAAATATACGAAAAATATGGCAAAAAGTCGAATGGTTGTGCAAGAAACTGGCATCTTAGATGTATCACACACCCACTAAACGAACGACATGCTGGGTAAGAATTATCTTGACAAACACCGCTGAAATACTCGCTTATTTGCGAGCGACAGGCAAGTTGGCTGCAAATATTGAAAATATGACTATATTGATAGTCAACGGTTTACGAAAAACGGGCGTAAAAACAGGGGCAAAAAGACATGCTTTTGGGCTTATAGAACGATGGATTAAGACCGGAAAGGCATCGAGTTTGAGGACCAAACTCAATGCCTTTCGCAGTCGAAAGCATGGCTATTGCCAAAAAACGAGGCTGGAAAGAAGAAAACAGCACATATTTTGAACCAAAACAGGGCTTGTTTTTTCTAGAATCAACTTTCTGGCACACCCTTTTTTAGTGAATCAAAATTAACAAAAGAGCGGTGTTTCTGCGGGCTTCAGATTGCTTGCGTTGCCTTAGCCAACCACTCGTTCTCCTCATCCGAAAGATGGGGTGACAGCTGCCGGTACACCTCGGCATGATAGGTGTTGAGCCATGCCTTCTCCTCCTCGAGCAGCATGTCCATGAGGATGGGCGTGGTGTCGATGGGTGCCAGCGTGAGCGATTCGAATTGTAGGAACGTGCCAAACTCGGTTTCCTTGAAGGGGGTGACGAGCAGCGTGTTCTCTATTCGCACGCCAAATTTGCCCTCCATATAGATGCCCGGCTCATCGGTAACGGTCATGCCGGCGAGCAAGGGAGCCGGTCGCCATTCCATACGAATCTGGTGAGGGCCCTCATGCACGTTGAGATAGCTGCCCACGCCATGTCCAGTGCCATGCATGAAGTTCATGCCTTCGCGCCACATGGGCTGCCGTGCCAATGCGTCGAGCTGCGAACCACACGCCCCCGACGGGAATTTGCACAGCTCCAGTTGGATGTGTCCCCGCAGCACCAGCGTGTACACGCGGCGCTGTTCGTCGGTCAGATCACCCAAGGCGATGGTGCGGGTGATGTCGGTGGTGCCGTCCTGGTACTGCCCGCCGCTGTCTATCAGCACCAGTCCCCGCGGTTCTATGGGCGCATCGGTAGCGGGTGTGGCCTCATAATGCACGATGGCGCCATGCTCCTCGTAGCCCACGATGGTATCGAAAGACACGCCCCTGAACAGGTCTTGTTCGGAACGCAAGGCGGTGAGCTTCTCATCGAGCGACATCTCAGTCTGTCCACCAGCCTCAACGGCCGGCTTGATCCATCGCAGGAATTTCACCATCGCTACCCCATCACGCACCATAGCGGCACGGAAGCCGGCAATTTCGGCTTGGTTTTTCACTGCTTTCAACAGGGGGATGGGACTGGTAAGAGGAAGAATTTTGGGGCCGCTCACCCCTTCAAAAAGATGATGGTTAATCTGCTGCGGATCCAATGCGATGTTATATTCGCCATAGCCAGCCAGCTCATCCTTAATCTGGTCATAGCCGCTTACCTCCACGCCCTCACCTTTCAGATACGCTTTCACGTCGGGCGTAAGCTTGTCGGGGTCGATGCACAGGGTGGCTTTGGTGGTGCTAATCAGCAGGTAGGCCACGAACACGGGGTTGCAATGCACGTCGGTGCCGCGCAGGTTCAATGTCCAGGCAATGTCGTCGAGGGCAGAAACCAGGGTGCCATCAGCGTGTTGTCGGCGCAATGCCTGACGAATGCGGGTCAGTTTGTCAGCGGTTCGCTCGCCAGCATACCGCAGGGGCTGAATCTGCACCGTGTCTTTCGGGATGTTGGGACGGTCTTTCCAGATGATTGCCAGTGGGTCCAGGTTCGTCCGAATGGTGATGCCTCCCCGATCACGCATATCCTGTTTCATCTGCATCACAAATTGGTGTGCGTTCACCTGACCATCCATACCGATTTCGGTACTGTCGCTTTGCTGGAGTTCGGCACCCAGCCAGTCGGCTATGGTGGGCGTCTCAGGCAAGCCTTGCTTCATCAATTGGAACTCCGTTCCGGCCAGTTGGTTGGCCGCAGCGATGAAGTAGCGCGAATCGGTCCATAGCGCAGCATGTTTCATTGTGACGACTGCCACGCCTGCCGAGCCATCAAAACCTGATATCCACTCACGCCCTTTCCAATGATCGGGCACATACTCGCTGTTATGTGGGTCGGTACTTGGAAAGATAAACGCGGCCAGTCGCTCACGATTCATCACCTCTCGCAACGCTGAAAGTCGGTCTGCAATCTCTGTTTTCATAGTCATTCTGTTTTGTTTATTCTATCGCAAAGATAGTTTTTTGCTGGCACAGCGACAAATAAAATTCTTCAAATTGTCAAGCAAGGATGACAAACAAAGCCAGTTTTAGAATAAATAACAAATTAAAAAGCAATTAAAGACCAGTATGTTCCTACTTTTTATTAACTTTGTGGTCACAAGCAATAGGACATATATAGTAACATTTATAAATATTCAAATTAAATTATGGCATTTTTGACAAACGAAAAATTGACCATCGTCGGCGCAGCCGGAATGATTGGTTCCAACATGGTTCAGACAGCATTGTCTATGGGTCTTACAAACAACATCTGTCTTTATGACGTATTCTCACCAGAGGGCGTGGCTGAGGAAATGCGCCAGAGTGGCTTCGATGCAGTGAACATCGTTGCGACAACAGACGTTAAAGAGGCTTTCACCGATGCCAAGTACATCATCTCCTCTGGTGGTGCTCCCCGCAAGGCAGGCATGACACGTGAGGATTTGCTCAAAGGTAACTGCGAGATTGCAGAGGGTTTGGGTAAGGACATCAAGAAGTACTGCCCTGATGTGAAGCATGTTGTGATTATCTTCAACCCGGCTGACCTCACTGGTTTGGTAACGCTTCTTTATTCAGGTTTGAAACCTTCACAGGTTACAACCTTGGCAGCTCTTGACTCTACCCGCCTGCAGAGCGCACTGGCAAAGAAGTTCAACGTGATGCAAACAGAGGTGAAGGGAGCCGCTACCTATGGTGGACACGGCGAGCAGATGGCCGTTTATGGCAGTCATGTTACCATTTCAGGCAAGCCCCTGACAGAGATTATCGGCACACCCGAGTTCACCAACGAGGAGTGGGAGCAGATGAAGAAGGACGTGACCAAAGGTGGTGCCAAGATTATTGAGCTTCGCGGACGCTCTTCTTTCCAGAGCCCAGCCTACCTGTCGGTAGAGATGATTCGCTCGGTGATGGGCGGCGAGCCGTTCCGTTTCCCCGTCGGCACCTATGTAAGCACTGACAAGTATGACCATATCATGATGGCCATGAAGACAACGCTCGACAAGACGGGCGCACACTATGAGGTTCCACAGGGTACAGATGAGGAGAACGCCAAGCTGGATGCCAGCTATGAGCACCTGTGCAAGATGCGCGACGAGTTGGTAACACTGAACATCGTTCCGGCTATCTCGGAATGGTCGAGCATCAACCCTAATCTTTAAACGCTGTCGTCTGAACAGACAGACAAACGCTTATCACAGAAGGATGCAGCCCAGAAGATGCTGCATCCTTCTTTTTATTTGTATCTCGGCTGACGAACACGCACGGGAAGAAAACGAAAGGTGTACTTGGGCTATACGGCTTATTATTAGTACCTTTGCACTTGATACTAAACATGATAGATGAAAATGGAATTGATAAAAGGTAAAAAGTTTGGAGGAGAACGGCCGCTCTTCGGCATTCACGACACACGACTCGAAGATGTTACGATAACAGAGGGCGAGTCGGGAATCAAGAAATGCCACAACATTGAGGCCGACCACTGCCGGTTTATCGGCAAATATCCATGGTGGCATGTGGATCACTCGGTGATTACCAACTGCTATTTTGAGACCGGATCGCGCTCGGCGATATGGTATTCCAACGATATGGTGATGAGCGACACCATTATTGACGCGCCTAAACTGTTTCGTGAAATGAACGATCTGAAGCTGGTTAACGTGCAGATTAACGATGCCGACGAAACTTTCTGGAAGGTAGACCACCTTACTTTGCGCAACGTGAAGCTGCACGATGGCACCTATCCCTTCATGTTCTGCAACCATGTGGATGTGGACGGACTGGAAAGTGACAGCAAATACGTGTTCCAATATGTGAAGGACGCCGTGATACGCAACGCGAAGATCACCACCAAGGACTCGTTTTGGGAAACCGAGAACGTCACGGTGTACGATTCGGAGTTGAACGGTGAGTTCCTCGGATGGCACTCTAAAAATCTCAAACTGGTGAATTGTCACATCACGGGCGAACAGCCTTTGTGCTATTGTCAAGACCTCGTCTTGGAAAACTGTACGTTTGGGGCAGATTGTGACCGCATGTTTGAGGATTCGACCCTCGTGGCCGACATCCGCGGAGCGGTGACCAACATCAAGAATCCCACATCGGGACGCATCGTAGCTGACGCCATCGGCTCGGTGACCATCGACGAACATGTGCTGCAACCCAATAACTGCGAGATTATTGTACGCAACGAAACAACAAACAACAAATAAAGATGAAATACGATTTTGACGAGATTGTGAACCGCCGCGGCACCAACTCGGTGAAATGGGACGAGGCGAAAGAAGAGGGAGTGATACCCATGTGGGTGGCCGACATGGACTTCAAGGCTGCACCCAGCATTCTTGATGCACTGAAAAAGCGTGTCGAGCATGGCGTGTTTGGTTACACCATGGTGCCTGACAGCTATTACGAGAGCATCATTTCGTGGTTTGAAAGGCGCCACCAATGGCACATCGAGCGCAACTGGATTATCTATACATCCGGCGTGGTGCCGGCCATTTCTGCCATCATCAAGGCACTAACGGAGCCTGGTGACAAGGTGCTGGTGCAGACGCCGGTGTACAATTGCTTCTTCTCGTCTATCCGCAACAATGGCTGCACCACCGCCGAAAATGCGTTGGTGCGCAAAGGCAACTCGTATGAAATCGACTTTGACGACTTTGAGAGACAGGCAGCAGATGAGAAGACAAAAGTGTTCTTGCTCTGCAACCCTCACAATCCAGCCGGAAGGGTGTGGACACAAGAGGAGCTGAGCCGTATGAACGATATCTGTCTCAGGCATAACGTGAAGGTAATTGCCGACGAAATTCATTGCGAACTCGTCATGCCAGGTCATGAATTCACGCCCTTTGCCGCCGTTTCCAAAGCATGTCAGGACAATTGCATCACAACCAATTCACCCACGAAATCATTCAATATTGCTGGACTACAGATTGCCAACATCATCACCAACAATGCAGAAGACCGACAAAAGATTGACCGCGCCATCAACATCAATGAGGTGTGCGACGTCAATCCGTTCGGCGTAATCGCCCTACAGGCGGCCTATAACGAGGGCGAGGATTGGATTAATCAACTCAATGTCTATCTCTGGGAGAACTACCAGGCACTGAAAGCATTCTTCAAGGACAACCTCCCCCAACTCGAGGTCATCAACTTGGAAGGAACATACCTTGTCTGGGTGAATGTTCGGGCAACCGGCATGACTGGCAATGAACTGACAGACAAACTGCTGAAAGAAGGGAAAGTCTTCGTGAATCGTGGCACCATGTACGATAAAACCACAGGCGAGGATTACATTCGCATCAACATTGCCATGCCTCGCAGCCTCATGCTTGAAGGATTGAAACGCATTAAGAGTGTGATAGACAAGATTGTTTGAGATGCTGAATCGTTGAGAGAAAACTACAATGAACGAACTCAAAAGGGGAAGTTGCCAAGCAGCAACTTCCCCTTTTTGCATCATTCGTCATCAGCAATCCATGCTGATGCGTGGTTTTCTTAGAAGAAATAGGCCACACCTACACGCCAAGAGTTGGCCTTGGTCTTGTGGTTTTCTACGCTTTCCTTCACACCTTTCCATGTAATGTCACCCGTCTTTCCGACACCTACATTGTAGTTGGCCGTAACTTGGAAATGCGTGGCGATGGTCAAGCCAACACCAGCATTGACACTGAAGTTAGATGACTTCATTGTCCATTCAGCTGCTTGATCTTGAAGCTCTGATATTTTCTTCACCTTATCACCTATATTGAAAGCAATCTGCGGACCTGCAAACACGAAAACATTGGCTGCACTGCCCATCCCAATACTATATTTTACGTTCACAGGAACAATCAGTTGCTGCTGTTTCAAAACGGTATTGAACTTTTTGTTGACACCTTCAACCTTAGCTTCTTGCCTGTTGTACAATGCAGACAGGTCCAAACCAAGTCCAGGAGCAGGCAAACCCATCTTTAAAGTCGGACCAATGAAGAAACCAGCACGATTGGATGTGTTGAAAACATCTTTGTCTAACGACATCTGACTGAGGTTCATACCTCCCTTGATACCAAACTTTACTTGTGCACTAGCGGGTAATACTGTTACCATGAACAAAACCATGACGAGTGAGATAATACTTTTTTTCATTTCTTTGTGTATTTATTAAGTAAGTAAAAAAAAATCATTTTTTTAATGACGTTGTCGCCTAACGGTTACACGTGCAGGCGAATTGCTTGACGAAGAGGAAGTGCGACGACTTCTTCGGCTTTTGACTGTCGACTTATGGCCGGCCGCTCTTCGATTACGTTTTACACGCTTCGACTTGACATCTTTAGGATTGAGCTTGGCTATGCTGTCCAAAGAGTCCTTGCGAGCCTGGTCTCCCCACATGTTTTTCTCAAAGAGTTTTATTTCCGCCTCAATGCGCTTCTGTGCGTTCGCCATGGCCGAATCAGTGGGATATTCTTGAGATAATGTTCGTCCCAACATGTTGTTGGTCTTATAAATCTTTCCT
The DNA here is from genome assembly GCA_028726625.1 of Prevotellaceae bacterium. Taxonomy (GTDB): domain Bacteria; phylum Bacteroidota; class Bacteroidia; order Bacteroidales; family Bacteroidaceae; genus Prevotella. Next base: position 32,890 of record JAQYPT010000056.1, read on the forward strand.
TTATATTGGTTCTTGGTAAAATAATCATCCACACTCATCACGGCGGCATTGTTAAGATTGCTCGTCATGATGGTCTGTTTGGACAAGAAAGGAGCCAAATCTTCATACTTCACCCAGAACAAGGGATAGGATGTAGCACCATCACCAAAGTCGTCTACCCGTTTCATAATGGGACATAAGGCCAAGACTTTGGTGTGGAAAGTTGCCGTAGCTTGATCATAATAAGCACTCTCCTTGATGTAATAAGCGGTCACCTCGCGCGAAGGAATATCACTATCATCAATACGAATACCTCGATCAGTACGCTCATAGTAGACATGATAGTTGTCTAAAAATGCCAAAGGTTTCACCCTGGCCGAATCTTCAAACGTTTCATTACCATCCAACCGATACTCATACGCACGGATGTTACCTGTCATCATCAACTTGAAAATGTAGCAAAACAGGTTCATTTGCGTACCCATAGGCTCCACAGGATAGTACAAACCCGCATTAGCATCTTGCGTCAAGTCGATCTCACGATAGATGTCGCGCCGCCATACCACATCCTCAGCCATCTTAGCTTCTGTGGGATACGACAGTTGGGCGCGCATACTAATCGTATTGGCGCTTGACTGCTGTGCGCGTTGTTGCTGCGCTCTTCGAGCCGGCGGCTGTGCAACGGAGAACTGAACGACACACAATAGCAGGGATATGAATAATAATTTCTTCTTCATTTTATTTCTGATTATACAGCTTGTCGAGGTGATGTCACCCATATTTATTTGACGATAATTTCCATAGACGCAGGCAGTCGACGGGTTAACCCATCAGGACCAACTGCTGTGACATGTGATATATAGAACCGACGATTACGTGACAGCTTACGGAATTCATTACGTTGCCGCGCCGAGAAGCGTGCTCCATCGGAAGTCATGGGAACGGCATTGCCCATGCTGTCAAAGAAAACGGTTTCAAAACTAACTACCTTGAACTGGATATCCAATAAGCCATCGTCAATGGCAGCGTTGATGCCCGTGGCTCCCATCAAGGAGGCTTTGGCTAAACCACCACCCTTAAACCGATCGGTTCCCATGGCAATGTATGCAATGGGATCAGGCAATTTGCGCACATGAAACGTGAATTTGCCCACCTGTCGTGACACACCATTATAATTGGACAACACTTGGATGGTGACATCTTTACCAACAGCCGTTGGACGAGCGATGTACTTACCAGCTCCTACAGACCTAAATCCTCCACCAGTCATCGATGCAGAGACTGATGTTAACGGCACACCGGGGATGCTGATGCTGATGGGATTCTCATAACCAGCGTACAACACGTTCATCAAGTCAGCCGACACGGTTGCGCTGGGCGCCACAACAGAATACTTTTGCGTGAAATCACGTCGTATCAAATCGCCGCTTCCATTGCGCATTGTGATGTAACCACTGAACGAATGTTCGCCAACACCTCCAGCAGTAAACTGGTATGTGTTGTTTCGTAAGTTTACCTTCCTTCCACCTATATATATTTCAGGTTGGCGAGTGGTATCCACTGCCGCCATGACAATCTGTGCAGAGAACCGGTCACCACTGACAACGGTGCGTGACTCGGGGATGACAAAAGCACTCAACTTATTGACACGAATGTCCTTGACGTCGACATTGGCCACGAGTGCGTGCAGCACTTCTCCCTCGGCATAGCGCACATCACTTTGCAATTTCGATAACATCGTGACGGCAGCCGACACAGGCATGTCTTCAAACATATACTCCTGCCAATTCTTACCCATCGCCTTGGCGCGTTTGGACAGTTGCGTTGTGAGGTTGCTCTCTATCGTCTTGCGCTGGTGTTCATCGGTTATCATCTTCAAGATTTGCTCCCGATAATGATTCACTCGCTCATAAAGCAGCTTTCCCTTGCCCGTGCCAGGAGCCAACATAACGTGCGAGGCGGCTTCAAGGTCATCCTTGTGTTTGATGTCGAACACGTTTCCATCGGGACCGTCAGCCTCTTTGACGATATTTTCCTTGAGCTGTTGTGCAAAATCATACAGCGAGTCACTCATACGTTTCACCGTCGTAGCCTTCTCAAACCACGCTTGCACCTTCTCTGGATTTGACTTGAACTGCTCTGAGAGCTGACGATAAATAGACACATTCTCCCTTGACGAGCTGTCCGTTGTACGGTTCAAGCTCTCCTCTACCACGGCGAATCCCTCTAAGACTTCGGTGGAAACGTTCAGAGCCAGCATTGCCATCAAGACGACATACATGAGGTTAATCATCTTTTGGCGCGGAGATAACGGTCTTTTCTTTATTGCCATGCTGAGTTGGTGAGTTTATAAGTTCCTGAGTTTATAAGTTGCTGAGTTCTTGAGTTGATGAGTTTTTGGGTTCCTGAGTTGATAAGTTGTTTACTCTTGCGACGGCTCTAACCCTGGATTGGCTGCGCGCATGTTCACGGTCATGGCCTCAATCATGCGAGCATATATCTTGTTGAGCTGCTCAATCTGTTGTGCCATCTTCCGGGTTTGGTCATTGATTTGGTCAATGGTGCCTATCTGCTGACTGGCACCCTTCAACTGCATTTCGTAAACTTTGGATATACCCGTCAACGTACGATTCAGGTTTTCCATTTCCTCACTATCCCGAGTCAGTCTTACACTCTGCTCTGATACCTTTCCTAACGTCTCCGTCAGTCGTTTCAGCGCATCAACATAGTTGCTTTGAGCCTCGGCCAAGGTCTGCAATTGCTGTTCATTCTCAACCTGTTGAACTTGACTTCCCAAGGGAACCTTTGCAGATATTTCTTCTACTGACTGCTCTGCTGTAGACGGATGTCCAACAACAGTGCGTCGTGGGGCTGAGGCAGCAGACCCTGATGTATTCACTACTTGTGCAGAATCCGTTTCATAGTCATACGTCACCTGCCCCGTTTCCAAATACTCTTCCGTCACTCGCGTTGGGATGTCACGACCGTCAGCCGTTTTGTCAAACGGACGGTCAAAAGCTGAGAGAAAGAACACGACGACCTCAGTGCCCATGCCTATGAACAACATAAGGTTGCCACCAGACAAGTGAGTTAGTTTGAACAAGGCTCCCAGGATGACCAATGAGGCACCCCAACTGTAAGCATAGTTCAAGAACGTCTGCCCTGGAACACTGTCCATCCACTTTTGCAGACGATAAATCATATTGAATTTGCTATATCCACTCATTTTCTTTTGCCTTTCTTCTGTTTAGTACTGGTTGTGTTTGCCAAACTGCGTACACATCTGAACCCGATGTACGAGCGAGGCTGGTTTTGGTATTCCCACGTACGCCAAGCACTTCTGATATACGATTCTGGGTCTTTCCACGATCCACCGCGTACACTTTTTTTCTTCAATTTGTACGGATCTTCCAACGCCGCCTTATACTCCAACTGCGGATTTAGATCGTTCATCGCATCGACACCGGCCTCATTATATATGGTACTCGTCCATTCTGCCACATTACCCGCCATGTCGTACAAACCATTGGAGTTAGCACCATAGATGCCAACCTTACTAGTAATGAGGTTGCCGTCCTTGGTATAGTTACCACGGTCGGGCTTGAAATTGGCAAAGAAACAACCCTCACCGGAGGCCACCGCCTCATTTTCCCATGGAAACTCCGTGCCGTCCTTGCCACGAGCGGCATATTCCCACTCTGCTTCTGTTGGCAGACGATATCGTTGAATGTAACGAGCCTCGCCACCCAATCCTTTTAACAGATAATCGGTTCGCCACGCACAGAAGGCGTTGGCCTGCTCCCAAGTGACGCCCACGACGGGATAATCGTTGTACGCCGGATTGCTGAAATAGTTACGGAGATAAGTTTCGTTGTCCGAATTTTGGAAATCATTCACCCAACAGGTGGTGTCTGGATATACGTTGACGATATAAGTATTGAGAAAATCCCATGGACCCGAGCGTGGTCGGTTGATGGTTTCGCTCACAATCTGTCCGTTGTCATCAACGTAAGCAGTGTCCTTGGAAATCATCACCACTTCGTCAGGATTAACGGTCAGGTCGGTATTCAGATTACGCTCTTGAGGCAACATTCTGTTTCTTCTCAAGGCAGCGGTCGTATAGTCGTACACCTCGTAACGATAGTTGAGTTGACGATAGTCGAGCAACTTCTCGCCCGTCACCGGGTTGGTGACATACATGCTCTCCAAGGCGCGCTGCTCATCCTCATTCATCTTGCGTGGAAGTGCTTTTTTCCAGTTCAGATGAGGTTTAACAGGGTCACCGTTTTTGTCCTCGGTAATAAGATAAGTCTCATCACCCGCATAAGCCGGATCGGCCAAACGGGTACGCAAGATACTGTCGCGAACCCAGGAGACGAACTGCTTGTATTCAGAGTTTGTCACCTCTGTCTCATCCATCCAGAACCCGTCTACAGAGATATCTTTCTGCGACAACTGCTTGCCCCAAAGGCTATCCTGCTTTTCAAGCCCCATCTTCAAATAGCCACGGCTTACCCGTGTCATTCCGTATGGCGTGGGTTCGGTGAAGGCCTTTCCGCCAACACCCACTACTTCGCCGCCTTTACCCATAGAAGCAGACTTGCTGCCGAAGCAACCTGTCAGCATCATCAAGCCTAACACGGCCAAGCCGAATATCATGTTTCTCTTCATATTCCTGAATTTCATTTTTCCACGATGGTCATTATAGAAGTCTTACACTTTTGTGCTTGTTTCTTCCCTTCTTAGCCAAATTGACATCCATCTGGTAACCAACAAACAGTTCGTGACTGCCGTTGCCCGGTTGGATGGCCGAGGTGTACAACTCATAACTATAACCCAGCACGATGCCATGAAAGCTACCGCCTACCAAGAACGTGACTGAGTTGGTGGGACTATAAGCTACACCCCCGTACATCATTTTCTTCTCATGCAGGTACACCAGTCGGGTTGTAAGGTCGCCACGGTAGGCTACCCCGTCTGTGCGAACCAACACAGATGGCTGTATTGTAAGAAACGGATTTCTCAAGTGTATATTGTATCCACCTGTTAAATAATATGTAGGATCGATTTGTAATTGATTTTTCTCATTAAACTCGATGAGGGGTGAAGTAAGATGCTGCGCTGACACGCCCACATACCACACCCGGTGCGAATAATACACGCCCGCACCGAGATCGAAGGCATTACCTTCGGCCTTTGTATTGATGAAGGCAGGGTCGTTGGCATCGGCCAAATTGAGCCTGGTGCCATCAAACGCCTCACTCAACAAGCCTGCCTGCGCGCCAACCGCAAGTCGGCCTCCGAACAATTTGAAGCGAAGGGCATACTGCAAAGCCAAGCGTTGATGGGTAAAAAGACCAATCTGGTCGTTCACCAACTGTACGCCTCCGCCATGATATGCCTTGAGAAAATAAAAAGGCATATCAGCAGCAGCATACATCGTTCGTGGGTTGTTCTTAAATCCAACGAAGCTCATGGCGTAAGCCGCATTGATGTTGAGTTTGTTCTGTTTGCCCACTGCCGCAGGGTTGAACGAGGGTTGCATGTCAAAATAATGGCTGAACGCCACATCGTATTGCGCCCTTGCCGCCCCAACCATCCACAGCAGCAGACAGAGTAATGTGATTTTCTTGCATTGCACGTCTGCATAACGTACATTTTTACGTTTTATTGTCAAGACAACGGGATGAAGTTGGAAGAAATGACAAACGTCTGACATACCATAACGTTCTACAGGTGGGTTTATAAAAAAGAGTCTCGTTATTACGCAGAACAACAAGACTCTCGGTGTGGGCGTTGACGGATTCGAACCGCCGACCCTCTGCTTGTAAGGCAGATGCTCTAAACCAGCTGAGCTAAACGCCCATTCTTTATCCAGAATGTGGGTGCAAAGGTAATTTGTTTTTGTGAAAACTCCAAACTTTTTTCCATATTTTTCATCCAATCCTGACGCTGTTCATTCGTTTGAAGGGGCACGTTGAGGAACAACAGATGATACGGAGGATGTAAACAAGACCATGAATGCCTGTGTTCATCGAGCCCTTCTGCGATTCGTTCCCTTCATGGGATTCAATGTAAAAACCATCGCTCCACAGAACTTTCTCCAAATGGTTTCGCACCCATAAAATGTGCATTATTTTTATCAAATAATAGCTCTAAAACGGCACTTGAAAACTTTCAAAATAGAAAAAATCAATAGGTCGGCAGGATGCAAAAACGAGATGTTTTGAGTAGAATCATCAACTTTTAGCTGAAAAGCAATGAGATTGGTGCATTAAAAGCATCACCTTGGCGCACAATCTACATGGTATTGCACTGGAAAAGCATGGAGATAACACACTTAGAGCCATGCTTTTGATGCGAAAAAATGAAGAAATAGAGAGTAAAAAGCTACAAAATTAGCGTAATATCTTCAATCACAAAGAATTACAAAACTCGCTCATATTTAGCGTATTTGTAAGCAGAAGTAAGGTTGATGGATTTCAAGCCAAGGATAAGAACGATGATTGTCAAGAAAATTCATCATCATCGTAGTGACGTAAGTGGTGCGAATGTTGTACACACAACGCATTTGCACCACTGCCATCAACACCTTCAGTTCACGATTGTGCATTCGGGGTACGGCTCTACCCCATCGGTTTACAGCCACTATCCATAATTGGAAAGTGGCTGAATGCTAATCATGACTCTATGAATTGCTTGAGTTCTTCCAACGAATGGGCCATCTTGATTTGCCGATGATAATCGCCCCTGATTACACCTTTGGCCGTTAGGTCGTCCAAAAGTGCCACCAGCGAATCCCAAAAGCCATTGATGTTGTAAAGAATTACTTGCTGTTGATGGTAGCCAATGCTGTGTGCAGCTACCACAGAGAATATCTCATCCAAGGTACCAACACCGCCTGGAAGAGCGATGGAAACATCACTTTGCGCCAACATCAGCTCTTTGCGGTCGCTCAGGTTGTCGCAAGGAATCTCCACATCAACATAGTCGGACACTCTTCCACGCTCCTCTATGATAGACGGCACCACGCCAATGGTTTGTCCACCGCCCTCATGTACAGCCTTTGCGACACACTCCATGAGGCCCAGGTTGCAACCGCCGAACACGAGTGAATGGCCTTGCTCGGCCATCCACTTACCCAGTTGTTCGGTCAAGGCGAAATATTCGGGGGCAATAGTATCATTTGCTGAGCAAAAAACAGCAATTTTCATTGTTGGTTGTATTGAAGGATGATTGGCGAATGGCTCGCCTTATTCGTTTCCACTTGCAAGCCGAGCACCTTGGAAAAACAAATTAAAGTTTTTGAAACTCGCCGTAGATACGGTCGGCAATCGACTTGAATTCTTCTTCAGAAAGTTTCAAATGCTCTTTTCTAAAGTTCACATCGGCCTCGCTGTTCATGGGAATGAGGTGGATATGCGCATGCGGAACTTCCAATCCCAGCACCACTTGCGCCACCTTTTTGCACGGGAAAGCGCGCTTCAAAGCCACAGCTACCTTTTTAGCGAACACCTGATACTCGGCCAACTCATCATCTTCCATATCGAAAATATAATCCACCTCGCGACGTGGAATGACCAACGTGTGTCCTTTTTGTAACGGACTGATGTCCAAAAAAGCATAAAACTTCTCGCTCTCTGCACACTTGTAGCTGGGAATTTCACCAGCTGCTATTTTAGAAAAGATGTCCATGGTCTTAACGTTTTTTATTCAACTGTTATCTTGTCAATGCGTAGTTTGATAGTGCCGGCTGGTATCTTGATATCCACCTCATCACCCTCTTTCTTATTCAGAAGCCCTTGTGCAATGGGTGTTTTGATGGAAATCTTCCCCGCCTTGAGGTCTGCCTCGCTTTCACTGACGATGGTATACACCATTTTAGACTTCGTCTTCATGTTGGTCATCTCGACTTTGGACAAGATCTGCACTGTATCGGCACTAAGACGAGACACGTCAACGATCTTCGCCTCGGCGATGGTCAGTTTCATTTTATTGATTTTATCTTCGAGATGCGCCTGCACTTCCTTGGCAGCGTCATATTCAGAGTTTTCACTCAAATCACCCTTATCACGCGCTTCTGCGATGGCAGCTGATGCCTTCGGGCGCTCAATAGATTCGAGCCGGGTAAGCTCGGCTACAAGATTGTCGTAGCCTTCTTGTGACATATAAGCCATAACGTTATAAGTATTTTTGTTAATAATTGCTGTTGGTGAAGACGATAAAAGAAAGAATTCCGACATCTACCAAAGTGTCGGAATTCCTTTTCCTAAGTCCTCTTTTGTTGTTTACTTTTCGCAAAGTTAGACATTCTTTTCCAATAAACAAGTTTTTTCACATTATTTATTAAATGATTGGGACCTAATCTGACAACGGACAACTTACTTATCAAATTGATTTACATCAAGAAACGAGCATTAAAACAAAATTGTTTGCGCAAACAGTTGCTATTACATTTAAACAACCTTATCTTTGCAACGTGTTTTTCATAGTATTAGATTTAAGGTTAACAAAGATTGGGACTCGGCGGAGCCCCTTTTTTTATGTCCATACGTCAAGTGTGTTGGCATGCTGACAGACGAAAAGAGGCAACCATTGCTGGTTGCCTCAGTGTATAATTTGGCAGATTCTGCCGTGTATCTTACAAATCAAACTTGTAACCCAGTGTTACCTGGAACACGCTATTCTTAGCATCGAAGTTGTCGAATACCTTGGTTACACCCCAATTGTAGCGTCCATCGATAACGACATTCGCGAATTCATAGGAGAGACCAACTGGGATAGCGAGGTCGAAACCCTTAGCCTTGGTACCGTCTTTGTCCACTGCAAATGCTGGCTGAACACCTAATTTCACTGCCAATCCCGGCACAACGTATACGTTCGCCATGACAGGTACGTTGATGTAGGCCAGATTGGTCTTTGCATCCTTTACCTCAAATTTCATGTTTCCAATCTTGAAGTCACCGCCAGTATCAAACTTCACGCCTTGTTGTGCGTACATAACACCTCCAGAAAGGCTGAAAATGTCAGATACCTGATACTCCAGTTCGGCACCAGCCGTGAAGCCAACCTTCATCTTTGTCTTTTCAAACTCGGTCATTGTTGCACCCACAACACCTACCTGCGGCTTCAAAGAAACCGTTCCTACTGCGCGCTGCGCAAAAGTTGCTACGGACGAAAGCAGTACAACTGCTGTTAAAATCATCTTTTTCATAAATGTTCTAGTTTTTGTAAATAAATCCTGATTTGTAAATCTTTTATTTGAACTCACGAGCAAATGTAAGCTGTTTTTGGATAACTACCATACATTTGTCTTGTTTTTTTTATTTAATTATGACCATATTTTGGTTTGTTAACGCAATCGTACGGGAATGTTATCAATTAATAATTTGAATAGCGGATTAGCCGACAGCACCGCCTCATTGCCCAACACAATTAACTGTTTACGGGCTCTTGTCAGGGCTACATTCAACTTGCGGTCTATCCAAGCCTGCCCTTCCAGGAAGCTGTTGGCTGTGAGAAAATCCAACTGGTAGCGGTTCTGTACGGTGAAAGAGTAGATGATGACGTCGCGTTGACTGCCCTGATAACGCTCCACCGTGTCGACATCCACTTGCATGAGTTGTGAGATGCCTGTCTTTTCTATTTCTTTTCTAACCATTGCAATCTGGTTGCGATAAGGCACTATCACCCCCACCGTCTTCTGCACGTCAAACTTATCTTTCGCCAACCGATGGATGCGACGCAGCAAGTCGGCCACCTTTCGGGCCTCGTCGGGATTCACTTTGTCAGAGAGCCGCACGTTCTGCGTGAGGTGAGAGGGATAGTAAAGTAGCCGCTCACTCACCAATAAGGCGTCCGTCTCATCCTGCGGCACCGCCGTATAACCAACGTCTTCGCCCACCTGGTGCGGCAATGGAACGGGTTGCAGCTGCTCCTTGGCATAGAACATCTTGTTGGGAAAGGCGGCAATGGCTGGATGCATGCGGCCTTGTTTGCGGAGCGTGTCCACAAAGTCGGTACGTCCCTGCCGCTCTTCCCATCGGATAAGTCGTTCGAAGAGTGAGTTTCGGCAGTCGGTCAGACAGATGTTTTGCAAGTCGACATCGGTCACTTGCGACTCTAACGCGTCTTGCTGAACCACGGCGGGCAGTTGTTTGTAGTCACCAATGAGGATGAACTTGTCGATATTGGGTTGATGGTCACAGGCCAGACCAGAGCCTCCCACCGTCGAAATATGGCTCGACAGAATGCCGACAAGGTTAGGTTCCAATATCTGACTGGCCTCGTCAATGAGTGCCAGACTGAAATGTTTGATGGCAAAGATGAAGGGCTTGCTCATCATCATCGACGTAGTACTCACAATGATGCGCATGCCTGCGAACCGCTTTCGCAGGTCGTTCAGCTTGGGATGGTCATCAATGGCCTGCCCCAAGAGATGCCTCTTGAAGCGTGGGTCACAGCTGTACTCGTTGCCCAAACGGATAAAATCGAGTCCTTCGTCGCACAACATGCCACAAATCTCATCCACAGCACGGTTGGTATAGGCCATGAGAAGAATGTTCGCATCAGGGTTTTCCAACTCTTCCAGCACCATATAGCGCAGAGCCATCGACGTTTTACCCGTTCCAGGAGGCCCCACCAGCAGGAAATAGTCTTGTGCCTGTTTGACTTTCAGCACAACATTATCATAGTCAGGATGATAGCTTCGAGACAGCGTCAGGGCGTGATTGGCGCGTGGTTCACGCTGTCCCAGCAACAAGCCGCGCCGCTCTTTCGAGGTAGTCATCAACGTATGCAGGGCATGTATGGCTGCCGAACCACCCGCATCTGACGCACTATGCTCTACTGCGTAAACCAAAGGCGTGTGATGGGCATGCCGCTTTCCTTCTTCCACCGTATACAACAGGTCATCATTCTGTTGTGCATCCGTCAGATGAACGGCTATCTCATCGGTCTTGACGTACATGATGAAGCCCTTGAACAGGATGCTCCGACGCACGTCAGGCTCACTATCGGGATGATAGCCGTACAGATATACCATGTCGCCCCGCCTGAAATTGGGCAGGAAGTCTTCACCCTGGTCGGGAACGGCGAGCGTGATTTCATCGAATCCTCGGCTGCGGGTTCGTTTCTTCTGCGTGATGGTGAGGCCGGTATAGATGTTTCCCATCTCCTTTTTCTCGCTCAACGGCATGTTCCACTGGTCAGCATTGCTGCGCCCACTACCATCAACGGCACCGGTTTTCGAGATGAGTTGTTCTTTCAGCACGAAGGTCATCATACGACAGAAATATGCTTTCTCCAGCTTACTCATTTGCTCCAGCGGTACCGTGATGGCCTCTATCTGCGGCAGTAAGAAACGATTGTAGAAGTAAGTGTTGGTTTTCTCCGTGTTCAGCGTTTGCGGATTGAGCTGTGGCAGCATGCCTTCAAATCCCTCGAGGGCACTCGTATAATCGGCAGCCACGATGAGATTGCGCAGTTTGAGAGCTTCATGGATGAGCATGTCCAACCTACTGACATCCATCAAGCCTGTCGGCAACGCGTATTTCGAGTACAACAGAAAGATGCGGGTGGCTTTGTCGGACAGGCGGAAGTTGTATCTCAGCACGCCATAGTACAGCAGAGCCTGCACATAGTGCGTCTCAACGTGCTGGTTGCCATGCCGGTTGTGGCTGCCATATTCCAGATTCATGTTCTTTCCCGACTTCTGTTCAACCAGCAATCTGAAGTCGGTGGTCATCATGTCCACACGCCCTTGTATGCCCAACTGCTCACACACGAAGGAAGGTTCCAGCAAGGCTCGCTCCCGATTGTAGGTTTTGAACAGTTCTGCAACGATTTGTTGCAGGTTCTGCACCTGCTTCATGGCCTCCACTTTAAACGCCACAGGGTCCAGGTCGGTGCATGTACAGTATTCCAAAGCTTTCTCCCTGTAATTGTCTTTCAGTGTCTCTGCCATGTCAAACGCACGTTCTCCACGCGCATGGATGATGTCATCAAGCGCGCTACCGGCAAAATTTCCCAAAATGGTATGCCGCGTATTGGGCTTATCCTTCATGCGGTTGATGGTGAAGAGGGCGGGATGATGGCCATATTCCGTAAAACATGTCGCCAGTGAACTGATGTCCACCAGGTAGTCGGGGATGACGATGATGCGACGTGGCGTAACCAAATGATCCTTCACCTGACAGTCCAAGAGATTCAACGGCATGCCCTTGCGCAAGATGTCATGAAGATACGACAGGTCGGCAAACTGCTCCTCACTGGTATATTCTACTTGCAAAAGACGCTCATCGGTTTCCCCATCGGGCATCACCCAGATGAAGTGTTCGTCCCATTGCCTCACGATGCAACGGATATAGCGTTCGTCCAACCGCAATGTTTGTCGCGTTTGTTGAACACGAGCGGGTATTTTGCCGACTAAAAATGAGGGAACAGCTTCTCTGAACACTGCCGAGATGAAGATACAAAGCGCACGAACATCGTAGGCAAGGTCTTCTGGTAAGATGGGCGATGACGAGTTGGAGTGGCGTCGCATCTGATGAATGGCGCGCGTATCTGCCATTGATAGGCCACGCTGGGTACACAGATGATCCACGCGAGCGTTGAGGTCACCAAAGCTATAGGAGGTGTTTCTCAAGCCTGCGGCACACGTCATCACCAACGTTTCGTGCAACATTTTGTTGACCAGCGCACCCTCCTGAGAGCCAGCCTCAAGGATTTGGGCCGCCCGTTGGTAGAGTTCGTTGGCTGTAATGTAAGTTTGTGATTGCTGCATGTCACGGTTCGAGGGTCGTCCTCGCATGTGGGTTAAAAAGTGTTTCGTTTGGGCTTGGCCTGCACGCGTGTTGCAAAGATAATCAAAAATATGGTACTGCCCCTCCCCTTTTCATGGCATTTTGCGTATATTTGTCAGCATAATAACAATCTTTATTCAAAACAAATCTTTGATGAATCAACAAGATATCATGCGCAGGGCCATCGCCCTGTCTGAAAAAAGTGTACGCACGGGTGGCGGACCTTTTGGTGCCGTGATTGCCAAAGATGGAGAAATCATTGCCGAGGCATCCAATACCGTTACCTTAGACCACGACCCTACGGCGCACGCCGAGGTGAATGCCATCAGACAAGCCACGCACAAGCTGGGCACGTTCGACCTCACTGGTTGCGATATCTACACCTCCTGCGAGCCTTGTCCCATGTGTTTAGGAGCCATCTATTGGGCTCATCTGGACCGAATCTATTACGCCAACAATCGCAAAGATGCTGCACGCATAGGGTTTGACGACGACTTTATCTACCACGAGATTGCTCTCCAGCCAGCCGATCGACATAAACAAATGCAGATTTTGCTGCCCGACGAAGCACGAAAAGCGTTTGACATGTGGATGGAAAGCAAGGACAAGACAACTTATTAGGCAGCGGATGATGGCAAAAAAGATAAGTTACACGACACGTCACATGCACATTCTCCAACACTGCTAATCGTTTTCGGTCTTGTATTGACCAAGGTTCATGGCGTAACCTATGTGATACGCGACCTAAAACAGAAACTACAATAACAGAATTGGCTACTGCCCACCCAGGCGATCGAAGTACACGATGAGTTCTTCCCACGTCTTAAACTCATCACTTCCATAAGCCAGACAAGTTCCCATGAAGCCTTCTTGCGCTTCAGGGGTGATGAGATAGTCGCCATAGAGCAGCTGCGGCTGGTTGGTGAAGATTACCCGATTGTAAGCCGGAGCCGACAGATACTCCTCCACCCACGCCTGCACCTCACCCATATAAGCATGGTCGTTAGTAGGTGCTGCGGCCACCACATAGACATCATATCGCTCGATGAGCATCTGATATGCCTTGCGCATGCTCGACGTGGCCTTGCCGTAACTATCGTGCAGCGTCGCATAGTCGATGTAAACGATGGGGCGCTCGCGTCTCTCTTGCTGATCATCAATCCAGCGAATCACGGGAATGAGATAGTGAAAGGCAACCTTGTCGGTGACTCGATGGGCACCATGGAAGCGGATGGCCTGTGGATAGTGCTCGCGAAAGAGGTCGAAGGTATGCACCAGCGGGTCCTTGTCGCCAAAGAGGCCGTACACCCGTCTTTGCTCCTCGGGCGTAACGTTGGTGAAACACTGTTCGGTGATGTCCTTGTACTCGTTGACCAACGACTTAGTAACGATTACCTCAGTCTCGCCATCCTTGCGGGGATTATGGAAAGATTGCTTACCCGTCAAGCCGTGGTCGTGCATGGTCAGCCCCATCTGGAAGGCCGGATTCACCAGTATACGGTCGTAACCCATGAGCATCTCGGTATACATACCGCCCATGGAGGTGCCTATGATGAGGTCGGGCTGAAGGCTTTGGCACAGTTGCCTCAGCAGGTCCATCGCCTCGGCGGGATGCACCGGCAGATCTTCGGCCACGACGTTCGCCTGGGGCAACAGCTCCCTGAGCATAGCTACCGTGCCAGATTGGCCCGACGACATAAAGCCGTGGATGTACATAAGGGTCTTGCCTTTCATTAAATCGGGATATTGTTTCTTAGTTGGATTTTCCATTTCTACTCCTTTTTTCTTTACCACTGAACAGATTTGTCGGATGCGTCTTCGCATTTGGCAAAAGCCTTCTTGAGATACGATAGGCGCATCTTGCGGTTATCCACAAAGGACACGAAGGCACGCGAGGTTCCATCCGGCCCATCAACCCTTATGCCCGTACATATCGTCAACGCCCCACAGGTCCATTCGTACAAGGGTTCTACCACGCCACTCTTACCGAACAACGGTGTGAAGCATGGCTTGTAGAGCCGCTGCGAAAAGGTTTTACTTGGTTTACCGTACTTCTTTGTCAGGCCGACCACAATAGAATCAACGGTTTGCCTCAACGCCCGATAAGGCTCATCGGCTTTCAGACGGTCTATGGAGAGACCATATTCACCTTCGTAATTGAGCGTCTGGGTGGTGACGGAAACTATGAAAAAAGAAACCAGGGAGTCGTTGAGGAAGTTCACGGCCGGCGCAGAAGAGATCACCTCATCTTTATATTGTGCCGCATCTTCCAGCTGATTCTCCATGATATTGTTGCAACAAATGGTTGAAAACAAGGGATATCCATTGTAAAAGACAAACGGAATGTTGTCTATTTTGAAGCATCTCCCCTCACTCAAATCGCTCTTCGTGTAGTTGGTGCACTTGTCTTTATTGAACTGCTCCACTGCTTGGATGAAGCTGCCGTACTGTTCCATGCCAAGCGAAAAATATCCCAAGATTTCTTTTCCCTCGCTCCTGTTTCCCGATGAGGGGGCCGACTTTTGTACCAGAGGCGTCACCTTATTAGATAACGCACAGGCAGGACTGGCAAACAAGCACGACAGAAAAACGATGAACAACTTTTTCATGATGTATCATTTGGATGGTTTTGTTGATGCAAATATAGAGATTTAGTGGTGAATGAACAAGTTTTTCCACACCAAAAGCCAAAGATTCCCAACATAAAAAACCGAAAACAAGGAGAAGGGCGGAATGCAAATCAGGATGGCGGGTGATGATGATTTTTCTTGACAAACAAGTCTTTCATACTTCGCATATTTTCAAACAGGATGCCACTCGCCTGCAAATACGCCAAAAATGAGCGAAATTTGTATCGAACTAACACACAAACATTTACAAACGTAGGCCTTCCTATTCTACCTTCTCCTCAACGTTTTCCCAGCCAAAAGTATTGCTTTTGTGCGGCAATCTGCATGCTTTTGCGAGGAAAGAGCATGCAGATTGACAGGTAAGATGATGCTTTTTAGCCCAAAAACGTCTTGTTTTTGTGTAAAAATACGATTTATCCGCTGCCATAAACCCTATTTTGCATCCTCCCTGCCTATTGATTTTTTCTGGTTTGAAAGTTTGGAAGTGCCGTTTTAAGGGCTTTCTTCAAGCAAAATATTGAACAAAAACAAGAAAGGGGAAGAAAATGGATGAGCCAACAAATGTCACGGAAAATTTGCAGAATAGCCAAAAACACACTATCTTTGTGATTTACAACCAGAACCAAACAATCGCCCACAGGGGCAGATACCTAAAAATCCAAATTGATGAAAAAAGCATTAATCGCGGCCTCTTTGGCCATTTTGTCCGCACTGCCAGCCAGTGCCGACCTTACGCCTGTTATCAAAAAAGACATGCCTACCGATACGGAGTGGCACGACTTGCAGGTGAACGAGGTGAACAGACTGAAACTGCACACCAATTATTTCGCCTACGAGTCGGCCGAGAAGGCTCTTGCCGGCGACCGGAAGGCATCGGCCAACTATCTCTCGCTGAACGGAACGTGGAAGTTTCACTTTGCCGAAGCACCCGACAAGCGACCTTCGGGCTTCTTCGAAACCACCTATAACGATGCGACTTGGAACACCATCAGCGTACCGGGAATATGGGAACTCAACGGCTATGGCGACCCGGTATATGTGAACGTCGGCTTCGCCTGGCGCGGACACTTCGAGAACAACCCGCCCCAAGTGCCGCTGAAAAACAACCATGTGGGCAGTTACCGCCGCATCATCAACATACCCAACAGCTGGGATGGCAAGCAGATTATCGCCCACTTTGGCAGCGTGACGTCCAACATCTACCTGTATGTCAACGGCATGTATGTGGGCTATGCCGAAGATTCGAAGGTGGCCGCCGAGTTTGACATCACACCCTATGTGAAAAAGGGTGACAACCTGATTGCCTTTCAAACCTTCCGTTGGTGCGACGGATCGTACAGCGAGGACCAGGACTTCTGGCGACTGAGCGGTGTGGCGCGCGACAGCTATCTCTATGCCCGCAACGGGAACGTGCAGGTGAGCAACATCAAGCTGACGGCCGACCTGGTGAACAACTACCAAGATGGAGTGCTGTCGGTGGACTTGGACGTGAAGGGAAGTCCCACGGTAGACTTCGACCTGCTGAACGCTAACGGCATCTCCGTGAGCAAGCACAGCTTGAACTTCAAGGGGCAGAGCCACGGTAACGTGGCTTTCAACATCAAGAACGTGAAGCCATGGACTGCCGAGACACCATATCTGTTCACCCTTGTCACCACAGTGAAGAAGAGCGGAAAGGTCATTGAGGTGATTCCGCAGAAGGTGGGGTTCAGGAAAGTGGAGATCAGGAACAGTCAGTTGCTGGTCAATGGGCAACCCATCTATATAAAAGGTGCCAACAGACACGAGATGGATCCAGACGGTGGCTACATCGTGAGTCGTGACCGGATGATACAGGACATCAAGATTATGAAGCAATTCAACATCAATGCCGTGCGTACCTGTCACTATCCCGACGACCCGCAGTGGTATGAGCTGTGTGATGAGTATGGACTTTATGTGGTGGCCGAGGCCAACCAGGAGGGTCATGGCTTTGGCTACGGGAATGACGCACCCACCAAAAAGCCCATGTTTGCCAAACAAATTCTGGAACGCAACCAGCACAACGTGGAAATGTTCTATAACCATCCCAGTATCATCATTTGGTCATTGGGCAACGAGACGGCCGACGGTCCCAATTTCACGGCGGCATTCAATTGGATCAAGAGCGTGGACTCATCGCGCCCGATACACTGGGAGCGGGCAATCAAGGGACCGAACACCGAGTTGTACTGCCCCATGTACCTCCCTCAAAAAGCATGCGAGGAATACGCACTGTCATCAGCTCCCGAGGACCAGAAGCCGCTCATACAATGTGAGTACAACCACGCCATGGGCAATTCGGGCGGTGGTTTGAAGGAGTACTGGGACTTGGTGCGCAAATATCCCAAGTTTCAAGGTGGCTTTGTATGGGACTTCGTGGACCAAGCCTTGCGTGACAAAAAACGCGGCATCTATACCTATGGCGGCGATTACAACAAGTATGATCCCAGCGACAACAACTTCAACTGCAACGGACTCATCAGTCCCGACCGCGTACCTAACCCGCACATGTATGAGGTGGGCTATGAGTACCAGAACATATGGGTACAACCCGTTGACTTGAAGGCTGGGAAAATAAAGGTCAAGAACGAGTATTTCTTCCGTGACCTGGGCAACTATGCCCTGCAATGGAAGATTCTCGCCAATGGCAAGGAGGCGCAGAAGGGCACCGTAAGCGACCTACAGGTGCAGCCACAACAAACGGCTGATTTGACGCTGTCGTACAACTTGGATGAGTTGTTGGCCGATCCGCAAAACCAGGACGTGCAGCTTAACATAGACTTTGTGCTGAAGCAGCCCGAGCCTCTCATGCAAAAGGGGCAGGTGGTGGCCTATCAGCAGCTTCCTATAAAAGACTATTATTTAGAAAAAAGCACGAACCCAGAACCCGAGATGGAAACACTTGTATGGTATGGAAAATTGAAGAAAACCAGCAAGAAGAAAGACAAGCAGGTAACGATAGAAAACCAACAGGTGTCTATCTCGTTTGACAAGCAAACGGGTTTGATGACGAGATATGTCGTGGGTGATGTGTCTTATCTGGCTGACGGTGGTGTCTTGAAGCCTTGTTTCTGGCGTGCCGTGACGGATAATGACATGGGGTCGGGCATCAACAAGAAGTACAGCGTATGGCGCAACCCTGCCATGACGGTGAAAAACATCAACGTGAAGAAAATCAAACGGATGGGCACCAAATCCATGTTGGTGACGGTGAACTATGACATGCCTGACGTGAAGTCGCGAATGGCGATTGAATATCTCATCACAACGTCTGGAAAAGTAGAGGTAGCGCAGACGCTTGTTCCCGACGCTGATGCCCAGGTTCCCGGCATGTTGCGCTATGGCATGGTGATGCAGCTACCTTACAACATGGACAAGAGCGAGTATTTCGGCCGTGGCCCCGTTGAGAATTATGCCGATCGGAAGTTCTCTCAACGTTTCGGCATCTACCAGCAAACGGCCGACGAACAGTTCTATCCATACATACGCCCGCAAGAAACTGGTACCAAGAGCGATATGCGCTGGTGGAAACAAACTGGCGAAAAAGGCATGGGGTTGCTGGTTCGCTCGGTCAAGCCATTCTATGCTTCGGCCTTGCACTATACGGTTGAAGACTTGGACGATGGTGACGAGAAAGAACAGCGCCATATACAGGAGGTTCCGAAGTCCAAGTTTACGAACCTACACATCGACGGTGAGATGGCTGGCGTAGGCGGCATCGACTCGTGGAGCGGCCATGCCGAGGCGCTGGAGGAATACCGTGTGCCGTTTGGATACATGAAATTCCAGTTCACCCTGACGCCCATAGGAAGGTAAGTCGGTACGCCCGACTTATTTCCTTTCGTGCTGTAGAACGGGTCCGGTAGGGACTTCGGCCGGCGATTTCTTCAACACAAGTAGCACAACGGCAATCAAAATTAGCACAAAACCGATGCCAATGCTCGTGGTGAACGGCTCACCGAAGACGTTAATACCGATGCACATGGCCGTTAGTGGCTCGAAAGCGCCGAGGATGGCCACCAGGGTGCTGCCGATATTCTTCAACGCCATGACCAGCGTTACGTTGCTCACGGCCGTCGGTAGCAGTCCCAGCATAAAGAGATAGAAGAGCTGTTGACCCGAATGGATGGGCGACAGTCCGCCTTCCATGAACACTGCGTAGAGCGTAATCATCAGCATAGAGAAGAAAAAGATGTAGAAGTTGACCTTCAGTGATGGCATCCTGCTGATTTTCATCACTGGGTACGAAACCATATAGATGGCATATAGAAGACCCGAGAGCAGCTCAATGCAGATGCCAAGCACTGACACGTTGCCCACACCATGTTCTATTCCCGAGAGAAGGCACACGCCGCCAACGGCGCAGGCGATGGCTATGAAGGTGGTGCGCGAAGGCTGTTCGTGCCTGAAAACCATCATCAGGATGGCGGTCCACACTGGGTAGGAGAACATCAACGTAGTGGCAATGCCACTCGACAGGTAGTGATAGCCCTTGAACAGTGCGATAGCCGATCCGCTATAGAGCACGGACAGCAGCATGATTCGTAGCGAATCGCCGAAGCCTATGTACATCCTTCTGCGCTGATACAGCAATATCATCAGCATGAGAAAGCAGCCGATGGCGAAACGATACACCAATATGGCCGGCGTATGCATGCCTGAAGCCAGCAACGGAAGACTGAAAAGGGGAATCAGTCCGAAAGAGGCAGAAGAGATAATGGCTTCTGCAAAACCATGTAGCTTGTTCATTGGAAATTCTTTTTTAGTTGACGAGTAGACGAGTTTACAAGTTGACGAGTGGATAGTTGGTTTAGTTGACGAGTAGTCAAGTGACAGGTTGTCGAGCTGAAAGTTTTGAGCTTACAAGTATTGAGTTTACAAGTTTGCGAGTGAATGACTATCACCTTGTCAACTCGTTAACTTGTCAACTCGCAAACTAAATAATGCTATCAACTTGTAAACTTGTAAACTTGTCAACTCGTCAACTCATAAACGATCAATACAGTAGCATGAGTCCTGCGAATGCTGCGTAGCATATCATCCGGATAGGATTAATCTTTACATATTTTGTTCCGATGAAGGTGGCGCAGAAGAGTGCCACACTAATCCAGAATTGCCATGGATTTTCAATCATGGAACCAAAGTTCTCCTCGTTCATGAGCAGCAGAGTGGCAGCGCCAAGTAACCCCACTACGGCGGGTCGCAGTCCGCTGAAGACATTCTGTACGGGCTCTGTGTCCATGTATTTCATGAACATTTTACTAATGAGAATCATGAGAATGAGGGATGGAAGCACCAAGGCGAAGGTGGCTGTGGCTGAACCCAGGATGGCCATGGGCATGCCATAGCCCGCGTTGTGCACGGCAGCATAGCCGCAATAGGTGGCCGAATTGATGCCAATGGGACCAGGTGTCATCTGACTGATGGCCACAATGTTGGTAAACTCGGCACTGCTGAGCCAGTGATGGTGTATCACTGTCTCTGTCTGAATAAGCGAAAGCATGCCGTAGCCGCCACCGAAACCAAACAAACCTATCTGGAAAAAAGTAATGAAAAGATAGAGATAAATCATGCTACTCAGTGGGTTTGATGAATTGTCCGTATATGTATCCACCGATACCTGCGGCAATGATGATGAAAATGGGGTTCACGCCGATGGCC
Source organism: Prevotellaceae bacterium (assembly GCA_028726625.1). GTDB lineage: Bacteria > Bacteroidota > Bacteroidia > Bacteroidales > Bacteroidaceae > Prevotella. The sequence goes on from JAQYPT010000056.1 coordinate 53,984, forward strand.
CATATCAGCAGGGCAGAGATGATGGGTATCCAACAATTGACCAATGAAATGCCGGCACTCTTGGCCAAGTTGAACGTAGGAACGGCAATCAATGCCACCACTGCCGGACGAATGCCATTGAACATGGCGGCAATCCATGGCACTTCCATGAAGCGATGGAAGAACATAGCAATTAGCAAGATGATGAAAAACGAGGGCAACGATGCACCCATGGCGGTGCAAATTGCTCCTCGCACTCCTCGTAGCTTATAGCCTATGAAGATGCTGATGTTGACAGCGAAGACGCCAGGACAGCTCTGTGCGATGGCGATGAGGTCGAGAAACTCGTCCTTGTCAATCCACTTGTGCCGGTCAACCACTTCTGCTTCAATGATTGGTATCATGGCATAACCGCCGCCAAGGGTAAACGCTCCTATCTTGACAAATGTCTTAAAGAGCGTAATCCATCGCTGGTTGTCCTGCGATATCTCTACCGTGTTGGGAATTTTGATATGATCGCCCATGCGCTGTAAATGGTGATTGTTACCTAACTGATGAATACCTTATGTTATCATGTAGTCGACTCGTCTACTTGTAAACTTGTCAACTCGTTTACTACACCTGTTTCTCCACCCACTCTCTCGCATTCACAAAAGCCTCTATCCATGGCGTTACCGCGTCCATGTGTCGCTTGTAGGGGTAATAAGCGTTCTGCCATGGGAAGATGGAGCGTTCCAGATGGGGCATCATAGCTAAGTGTCGTCCGTCCTTGGAGCAGATACCGGCCACGCTGTAGTCGCTACCATTAGGATTGCCGGGATAGGAGTTGTAGCTGTATTTGGCAATGATGTGGTAGTTTTCCTCCCCTTCGGGCAGGCTGAACTTACCCTCTCCGTGGGCAACCCAAATGCCGAGCTTACTGCCAGAGAGGCTTCCAAGCATCACACTGTTGTTCTCTGGGATGGTCAACCCAAGGAACGCACTCTCGAACTTGTGCGAGTCGTTGTGCAACATGCGGGTTCTTTGCTGATGTTCTGGATTGATCAAGTTGAGCTCAACCATGAGCTGACAACCGTTGCAGATGCCCAACGACAGCGTATCTTTGCGGGCATAGAACCTGTCGAGGGCTTCCTTGGCCTTGGGATTGTACAGGAATGCGCCTGCCCACCCTTTGGCCGAACCGAGCACGTCACTATTGGAAAATCCGCCACAGAACACAATCAGGTTGATGTCTTCCAGTGTCTCGCGGCCGCTGATTAAGTCAGTCATCATCACATCCTTCACGTCAAAGCCCGCCAGATACAAGGCGTAAGCCATCTCGCGCTCGCCGTTGGTACCTTTCTCGCGGATGATAGCCGCCCTGATGCCTGATGGCGTGCGGCGGTCTGCGTTGAGTTGGTATTGTGAGAGCTTGCCCGTGAAGGCATCGTTGAATCGCAGTTGCAGCGGCTGAGCTTTGTAGTTGCGGTGACGCTGATCGGCCATGCCGTTCAAACTCTGCCGCTTGTCCAGCTCGTAAGATGTCTGATACCATGCCTCGCGCAAGGCATCGATGTCGAACTCATGCTGCCATTCATTCTTTTTCACAACGATCTTGCGCTCCTTCGGTGTGGGGTAGCCAATCTTGGCATAGCCGATACCCTCGCTTTCTAAGTATTCACGCAGCGCATGCTTGTGCAGGTCAGACACCTGAATCACCACCCCAGGGTTCTCGGCAAACAGGTTTTTCACCACGTCCTCACCGTTTACATCGTACAAGTTCACATGAATGCCGCCCTGTTGGTTGGCAAACGTCATCTCCAACAGCGTGGTTATCAGGCCACCGGCACTGACATCATGACCTGCCATCACCCACCCTTTGTTGATGAGTGTCTGTATTGCCTCGAAACAGTCGGCAAAGTATTCCGGGTTTTTCACTGTCGGAACGTCGCTGCCCACCTTGCCTAAGCTCTGCGCAAAGGCACTGCCGCCGAGACGTTGGTCATCAAACGAGAAGTCGATGTAATAGAGTGACGAGTTCTTGCTGTTCACCAAGACTGGCGAAACCACATTCCTGACATCCTTCACCTCGCCCCCCGCACTGACAATGACGGTTCCGGGAGAGATGATTTTCTCGCCGTTTGGATATTTTTGGGTAAGCGACAGCGAGTCTTTACCCGTGGGTACGTTGATGTGGAGCGAGCAACAGAAGTCGCTCAAGGCCTCCACTGCGGCATACAAGCGTGCGTCCTCGCCCTTTTGTGCACGGCATGGCCACATCCAGTTGGCTGACAGTGAGACGCCCTCCAGTCCATCTTCGAGCGGTGCCCACACGATATTGGTGAGCGATTCGGCCACACTCAGCACGCTACCGGCCTCTGGCGACGCCAATCCAGCTTGTGGAGCATGTCCCAGGGCGGTGGCGATACCCCGCTTTCCGCGATAGTCCAAAGCCACTACGCCACAGTCGGAGAGCGGCAATTGTATTTCACCCTGACACTGCTGGCGAGCTATCTTGCCCGTTACCGAGCGGTCTACCTTGTTGGTGAGCCAGTCTTTGCACGCCACGGCCTCCAGCTGCATCACCTTATTTATATAACTGTCTATCTGGTCGACACTATAGGTCACGTCCTCATAGTGGCGCGTCACGGTTTCATCGGTCATGATGGTCTTGGGAGAATGTCCAAACATCTGTGCCACATCCAGGTCGAAAGGCTTCACGCCATCGGCCTGCACGAATGAGAAGTGGGCGTCGCCGGTAGTCTCACCCACCACATACAGCGGTGCGCGCTCACGCTCGGCGATGGCCTTGACGTGATCCAGATGCCGCTCGTCGATGAGCAGTCCCATGCGCTCCTGGCTCTCGTTGGCAATGATTTCCTTGGCGCTGAGCGTCTTGTCGCCAATCGGCAACTTGGCCATATCAATCCCTCCGCCACACTCTTCCACGAGTTCTGACAGACAGTTCAGGTGACCGGCACTGCCATGGTCATGGATGGACACCACGGGATTTTCCTTTTCCTCCACCAAGGCGCGCACCAAGTTGTAGGCGCGCTTCTGCATTTCCGGGTTAGCACGCTGTATAGCGTTCAGCTCAATGCCGCTAGTGTAGCGCCCCGTATCAACGGATGACACGCTTCCGCCACCCAGTCCGATGCGGTAGTTGTCGCCCCCAACCACCACAACCTTGTTTCCTTTCTGCGGTTCTTTCTTCAAACAGTCGCGTTTCTTGCCGTAGCCAACGCCCCCAGCTAGCATGATAACCTTGTCGTAGGCCAGCTTCTGACCGTCTTCCTGATGTTCAAAAGTTAGCACCGAACCGCAGATGAGCGGTTGACCGAACTTGTTTCCGAAGTCGCTGGCACCGTTCGAGGCCTTGATGAGTATTTGTTCGGGAGTCTGATACAGCCATTTCCGAACAGGCAGGATGTCCTCCCACGTGCGCGATTCGCCCTCCAAACGCGGATAGGCAGTCATGTACACCGCCGTTCCGGCTAACGGCCAAGAGCCTACACCACCACCCATACGGTCGCGAATCTCGCCTCCCGTACCCGTCGCGGCACCGTTGAAAGGCTCCACGGTGGTGGGGAAGTTGTGGGTTTCGGCTTTCAGAGAGATCACGCTCTCAATGTCCTCCACCTGGAAATAGTCACTGGTAGACTGGTCAGCGGGTGCGAACTGCTCGATGACCGGGCCTTGTGCAAAGGCCACGTTGTCCTTGTAGGCCGACAAAATCTTGCCGGGATTCTCCTGTGTGGTGCGTTTGATCATCGCAAAGAGCGACGACTCTTTCTCCTCCCCGTCAATGATGAACGTGCCGCTGAATATCTTGTGTCGGCAATGCTCCGAGTTAATCTGTGCGAATCCGAATATCTCGCTGTCGGTGAGCGGCCGCCCGTTCTGCTTTTCTATGGTGTGCAGGTACGCCATCTCCTCGGGTGAGAGAGCCAATCCCTCGTCCTCATTATACTGCTCCAGATTCTCCACGTGCTTAATAGGATCTGGCTCACGGTTCACGGTGAACAGATTCTGGTCCAGACCCTCGTACATGCGCTGCAACATCGGGTCGTGCGTGGCCTCCTTGGAGCTTACCGGGAAGTATTCCTCGATACGCGCGATGCCGTTCAGATTCATGTTCTCGGTAATCTCTACGGCATTTGTACTCCATGGTGTCACCATCTCGCGGCGCGGCCCCACATAGATTCCATCAAGCTGTTGTGTGTCTATACATTCTGCTCCACCGAAGAGCCAGCACAATTTGTTGGTTTCTTCTTGAGAGGGTTGATGGTCCATCTCGGTGGCAATAATGGTTTCTTGCGGGGTTTTAAAGAAGAGAATCATATATCTTTATTATTAGTTTGGCGAATATTAGTTATTGCAAAGATAGTGCAAACTAAGCTCGTAACAAAATAAAATGGTTGGAAAATTTTCCACTTCGGTTTTGAATATACAACTACTAACCAAGATGTATATATATCCTTCTTACTGTTTACCTGATGAAGCCGATGCCCCTGACAGTAAGAATATCTTGGTCAAACGAAGCAAAAAAAATGATGCTGCGAAAGGCGACTGTCATCAAATAGCGGCCGCAAGCAGAAAACTGAGCAGATAAAAACATAGCGGTTAACATACGAAATATGTTGACAACCGCGCCAAATACTCGCATATTTGCAACTAAACAGGTCATTGGGCGCAAATATGCGATTTTTATATATCTTTACTTTTCAACAACTTACGACCAACAGTTACATCGGTACACAGGCAAAAGCAATGCTTTAAGGCTGAAAAAGCATGCAGATAGGGGTATCAAAGCATTGAGTTTGAGGGACAAACTGCATGCTATAGAAAGGCAAACTGCATGCTATTGCATCAAAACAGACCGACGGTTGTGCAAAAAAGTACTAAAAACTATCCAAAAAGAGCATCATTTTTCTAGAATGAACATTTTGAAAATACCAAAAATATGAACAATTCTTGAAAAACCGAGATTATTGCATGGAGGATAAAGCCGCAAGCATAAACACCGACAAAGCTGGTCGATTCTCATGTTGAGTCATCAATCTTTAATGTTGTACGATGGGGATGGAAAGGATTGGCATAGAAGGTTGCCGCCCATGAACAAACGACGTGAATGAACGATGCCCCCTGGAATGTGAGAAAACATTCCAGGGGGCATTGCTTTAAATGGTGTTTTATCGAACGAGCAGCTTGCGGCGGTTCACCACATAAACGCCTTTTTGCAATCCTTGCAGACTCTTGTCCTCGCTTACTTGCGAGCGAACAAGGCGTCCATCCAGTGCGTATACGTTCACCTTACGCTGGCCTGTCTGTGCTGAGGGCACCTTGTCAATGCCCGTCACCACACCTTTCTTGCCAGAGGTAAGGTCGTAGTAGGCCCCATTCTCAAATTTGAGGTCGCTGGTTTGCGGACTGCCCGACGCGTTGAAGATAATGCCGGTTGGCACTTGTCCAGTGGCCGGTCCGCCCGTGAAACCGCCATCCCATGACCACTTCCACACCTCGTTACCACTGTTAGTCACACCAACCTTGGTGCATGCCACGCCAGGCCATCCACCACCAGTAAAGTTGCCAGCAGCGTTCCATGCCCAACACTTAATGTCAGAACTCCAGTCTTTTGGCTTTTCAAAGAAAGCACAGGTCTCGCCATCATTCACCACACAAAATGAAGGAGCTCGGAATGTAGATTTTTCTTCCTTGATGCTTGTTACCTCATCAATGTTGACGGCATTGCTAACATACATTTTATAGTTGTCGCCCGACGCAGCTAACTTCATGCCTTGTGTGTTAGCGTCTGTCGCTTTCCCCAATATCAACAACAATTCGCCTTGGCTACCTTTTACTTTCAGCACGAAGCCATCGTTTTTGGCATCGGCTTGCAAAATATCGCTGGTGTTGCTGATGCCCACGACACGGCGGGTGGCAATCATCCGCTTGATGGCGGTTTTGTATTGAAGCCAATGTGGCAGGAACACGCAAGGCGTGCCTGGCATGGCGAGGATATAAGCATTGGCTGCCTCGATGTTGGCAAACAGCGGACTGTTACCGTGTCCATCGGTGCGACCTGTATCATGATTGTCGACAAACGTTACAGCATATTGCCTGTAATACGAATCCTTAACCAGACACTCGCCATTGAGTTTTGACCAGTCGCCACCGGAATTAAAAGCCTCAAAAATACGATACTTCAAGTCGAAATCGAAGGCAGCAGATGTAGGAACACCGTCTACCTTGGTGCCGTTAATCCAGTTCTTGATGTTGTCTGTATTGTCCCAATACTCGCCAACAGAGTACACGGGTTTGGCGGAAGTGTTGTACATGCCAATGTAATTGGCTGCGAATCCCTTGACCATATCGTAACGGAAACCAGTGTAACCCAAATCATTCAACAAGAAATCAAGATATGCTTTGATGTTCTTTTGGGCATTCGCAGAGGTATGGTCGATGTCGCGTGCGCCTTTGAAGTCGTCGCCCGTGTCGCTATTGCCTGTCAACGCATAGCCATTTCGCTCAGTTTCTCCTTGATCATCCCCTTTGCAAATATCGGCAAGCGACCATGTGAAGGTTTGCCCATTCCATGTTTCCGTGGGAAAGTCGCACCAGTTGTGGTTGCCGTTGCGGTGGTTGATGACCACATCTTCAATGATGCCCGTGCCTTTGTCTTTGAAGGTATTGATCATCTTGCGCAGTTCAGTTTCGCTACCAAATGCGCTATCGTGTTTGAACCACCATATAGGCGCATAGCCCATTTGGTTTTGCAGCGTGTTGCAATAGCCCGACTGTGGCACCCAAATGAGTGAGAAGTATTTGGACAGCTCGTCTGCCTGGTTTTCCAAATGGCTCCATTGCGTGTCTTGGTAACTGTCCCAATAAAAGCCTTGCAGCATCACGCCCTTGTAATCCTTGGGCCAACCTTGCGCATGAACATTGCCAGAGAGAGCCAGCATCATTAATAATAAGGTGTATATATGTTTCATTGCCATTACTTGTTAGTAGTGATAAATATGTAATTTGGTAAAAAAAGGCGCACTATCTACATGTGAGAGTGCGCCTTTTATATTCAATATTCTACTCTCGTAACGAATTATTGCTCTGTTACGGTAGCAGTTTTGGCTTCGGGGTCAAGGTCGATGAGGTAGGTACCTGCACCAATCTTGATGTTGTCGCCACCATCGGTAAGACCTGATAGGGCACCACCGAGATTCTTTTCCCATGCGGCATCCCAACGGAACTTGAATTCACCGTCCACCATGGTTATGGTGATAGACCACTTCTTGGTCTCGGGGTTGTAGGTCATCATTTGGTCCTTGTCCCATCCTCCGGGGCTGGCACTACCAACAATTCCCCATCCAGTCTTGGCAACAGAGGCAACCATCTTCTTGGTGTTGGCTGTGATGCGATACCAGCCGCCTTCGGTAAACTTGATGTTAGCACCATCGCCAAGGGCAAACTCTGCCTTAGTCTTGTCCTCATTCCACTTCACCTCGCCTACGCTTCCAAGCCATTTGCCGTCATCATAGAGCTTGAACTCAGTGTTGGCAGGATAGTAGTAGATGCCCGTGTATTGGAAATCGCGGCTCTCAGACTTGAGGCGGTAAGCAGTTTCAGCGGTCGGGTTCCAACCTTGATAAGAGCCAGGCACAGTCAGTTCTGAGCTTGACAGTTCGATGTCGGTCTCTTCCATGGTGTAAGTGTACTTGCCAGCAGTGGTTAAGTTGAGCTTCACGATGTATGCATGTGTCTTAGCCACCTTGAGGTTATCGCCTCCCTTGGATAGCACTTCGGGATTTGTTGGGTCGCTACCGTAGTTGATATCCCAGCCCTCATTGGCACGGAACTTGAACTCTTTGGCTGTTAACGGTGTTACCGCCGTCCACATACGGGTGTCATTGTCGTACTCCATCTTGGTGTCTTTGGTCCATCCTCCAGATGTAGCTTCACCAATCATGCCCCACTCGCAGGGTTCTCCTATGGTCACATTGCCGTCAGGCGTGAGTGTCACCTCGACAAATCCCTTCTTAGCAGCATCAACCTTCTGGTCTTTAGCGAGAACCTTGGTGACGTCTTTGCCATCCACGACAGCAAATGTACATTCTTCGTCAAACTGCACCCAACCTTGGTAAGTGCCGTCACCGTCAGGGTCGCCAAGGAGATAAGCCTTAGAATAATCCCACTCGGGATAACCCACAGCCACGTAAGCATAGCTCCAATCAATGTTCACGGTATTGGGGTCGTAAGGCGTGGCCTTGAAGTTGACTGTGTTCTGCGCATCGTTGATCAGCGTCTTGAATGCAGAAGACTTAAGAGATACGGTGAAGTCATAGGTATGACCAGGATAGGCACCTATCTTTGCCAACAGCGAGTTCATCTCCTCATTGGTAAACGTGAGTTTGTTATCCTCGGTGTTACCTGCCTCAATGCTCTTTTTGTTCTCATTATTGGTAATGGTAACAGTGTATTCAACCACTGCACCCTTGCCGTAATTTGCTTTTTCCCAACTGATTTGTGGAAAAGCCTCAGCACTGTTTGCCTTTGTGAAAGTTATCGTGGCTGGATTGACAGCGTTGAGCTTCGCAGCCTGCTGCAGCTTGAGCACTGGCGTGGTGATATCGTCAGAGCACGATGTCATTGCCAAGAAACCGGCGGCGAGAAATAATATATTTTTTAGTTTCATGATCTTAAGTTTTAATCAGTTTATCAATTATAACCATCGTTCTGTTTCAAGTTGAGGTTGGAACCTATGTCGTCAGAAGGCAATGGGAACACTTTATACTTGTCGTCCACGCCTTTACCTTCAGCAACGCCACCCTTCCAAGGCCATACATAATCTGCAGAGGTGTACTTGCCAAAGCGCACGAGATCGGTGCGGCGCTGTGCCTCGAAGAAGAGTTCACGTCCACGCTCGTCGAGCAAGAACTTCAACGTAAAGTTGTTGTCATCGATAGGAGCCACGGTCTTGACTTTATAGGCACGCTTGCGCAATTCGTTCAAGTAGTTCATGGCTTCGTTCTTGGTAGCACCTGTTCCTCCACGGAGAACAGCCTCTGCCAAGTTCAGGTAAATCTCGCCCAAGCGGAACAATGGGAAGTCTACATAAGCCTCGCTGGATTCGGGTTTGCTGCCATCCTTGTTCAGATTGTAGAACTTGGTTACGGGAATACCGTTGTCCTTGAAGTCACCCTCCTTGACAATTTCCACATTCTTGGTTCCATCCAAGCGCAGCATGGCGAAGCGCGTATCTTCCTCATGCTTTTTCTCGTTGGTAAACAACTTGAGCAGTGATGACTTGGCACGTACTCCTTGCCAAGCTCCCTTGGCATTCGTCTCTTCTTGGAATTGTGCAGAACCCCAACACAACAGAGCAGTCATACCTCCCCAAGTCATGGTTTCAGCACCTTCGTAGCGAAGTGGGAAAATCATTTCCTTGGAGTGATCGTTGTCCGCCTTGAACATGTCGCCATAGTTGGGTTCCAACTCATAGCCTGCTGCAATGATTTTCTTGCTATAAGTGATGCACTCGGTGTATTTCTTCTGCCCCACGTAGGTCTCGGCATTGAGGTACAAACGCGACAGGGCAGCCCATGCTGCAGCCTTGTTGGCGTTGCCATAATTCTTGTTCCAACCTACAACAGGAGCAGCAAGATCCTTCTCGCATTCAAGTAATTCTTTCTCCACATATTTATAAAGGTCATCCTTCATAATTTGTTGTGGACGCTCGCTACCTATTGTACTATTCTCATCAAAGAAAGGATAGTTACGATACAAGTCCAAAGCGTACATGTAAGTGAGCGCACGCAAGAATCGAGCCTCGGCTCTGTATCCCTTTACCGTTTGCTTAACCTGCTCGTTACAACCACGGCTACTCAGTTTGTCGTCGGTGGTCTCACGAAGGAAAGCGTTGGCCAAATTGATTTGGTAAGCCAATCGATAATACGAACCCTTGATCCATGGGCTTGATGAATCCCAAGAAAGGTGGTTGAAGTCAGGAATTCCAGGGTCGTTCCATGCACAGTGAGCCATGTCGGATGCCAGTTCCTGCATGTTCCACAACACACGTATGAAAGAAGCCTGCGATCCTCCGTCAATACCTTTGACGTCCTGATCGGCGTCTCCACCTTTGTTTCCACCTATCACCATGCCCGCATAAATCTTGGCGAGGCTCTCGGTGTAAGCGTTGATGTCGGCTTTGAATACCACGTTGGAAACCAACTCATCCTTATCCAGAGGTTGAGTATCCAAGTCGTTTACGCACGATGTCGTTCCCAACAACGCTCCTGTGAGGAGCAAGAACAACGATTTTTTGATATGATATGTTTTCATTTTGTACTTGCTATTTAGAATTTGAAATTGAAACCAAACATAAATGAAATAGGTCTCGGATAGATATTTTTGTCTATTCCCTCTCCGCTGATTTCAGGGTCAATGCCACTGTAGTTGGTAATGACAAACGGGTTTTGCACGGTAAAATACAGACGAGCGGACTGTTTATCATTGAACAGCTTGTTGAAAGTGTAGCCAAGTGTGAAGTTGTCCATGCGAACAAAATCAGCTTTCTGCACATAATAGCTGCTGCGGAACTGTCCTATGTGGAAGTTCTTGTTGGCAGCAGAGTTGAGACGATTCTTCAAGAAGCCTGTCTGGTCGTACATCTGCGAACCGTCCCATGCCTCACGGTTGGACTGTGTGTTGTTGTACACATAGTTACCAATGCTCGAGCGAAGGGCAAACGATAAATCCCAGTTCTTGTAATTCATCTGCGATGTCAAACCCATGTACACATCAGGAGCCGATTTCTTGTAAGGAATAAGGTCAGCTTCATCTATCTTATTATCGTTGTTCTGGTCCACATAAGCTCCCTCAATAGGAGTTCCGTTTTCATCATACATCTGTTCAAACACATAGAACGAGTTGTATGGCTTGTTAACAGCATTAATTTGAATGTTGTAGCCTGTGGCACCGTCAATACCACCATGTATCACTCCTTTGTATTTGGGGTCGTCGTTGAATGTCAGTTTGGTGATGGTGTTCTTGTTATACGACACGTTGTAACCCACAGTCCACTGGAAATCCTTAGTTGTTATGGGGTGCGCAGTCAACGATAGTTCCACACCTTTGTTTTCCAATGTACCGACATTGGTGAGCAACTCGTTGCTGAAGTTGGTACCAGCTGGTGCCGTAACAGTGTTCAACAAGTTGTTGGTCTGACGGAAATAGAAATCCAATGCACCCGAGAGTACACCCTTGAAGATGCCAAAGTCGAGACCCAAATTATAGGTTGTGGTTTCCTCCCACTTCAAGTTTTCATCGTATGCCAACGGAGCAATCAGTCGTATGCGCTTGTCACCGAAGTAGTAATTGGCACCAGGCTGTGAATAAGCATAACGTGCCATATAGGGATAATCACCACTTCCAAGGTTCTGCTGACCCGTCACACCGTAACCCAAACGCAGTTTCAAATCATCGAGCCAGCGTACGTCTTTCAAGAAAGCCTCTTCGTTGATACGCCAAGCCAATGCAGCCGATGGGAATACGCCCCAGCGATTGTCCTTGCTGAAGCGTGAGGAACCGTCGTTACGCAATGTGAATGTCAAGAGATAGCGATCTAATAAGGTGTAGTTCACACGACCGAAGAAAGAAACCAGGTAGTTCTCGGTACTGAAATCGTCTTCGCCTTTGTAGAATTCCTTGCCATATTCCTTTGCCTTAGCCTCTGAATAGGGATACTTCGTCCATTCCGAACGATAGAAATGTTGCCATGAATAACCTGCCATGGCATCAATGAAGTGTGCGCCAAAGGTCTTGGTGTAGTTCATATAAAATTCCAACAGCGTATTCCGTTTGAGCTGCCAGAAGCTGCTGTTCTCACCAAATCCTTTCTTGAAATTGCCCCACGTCCACGACATAGGAGAGTTATCTACGGTTATCACGTCGCCCGTTCCCTTAGAAACATCATATCCCAAGTTGAGGTTCGCACGCAAGTCGGGCAAGAAGTGGAACTTATAGTCAAACTGTGCGTTGCCGATGCTGCGGTACACCTTTGTCTTGTCGCTCTTGTCCGTGAGGATAGATACAGGGTTAGCCAAGCCAATGTCAACAGGTTTTCCCTTATCATTGAGATACATGAAATAACCGTTACCATATTCAGACCCCTTCATATAGATGGGCTGTGTGGGGTCATACTGTGTCGCCATACCCAAGGAGGCAAGGTCTGCAAAGCGGTTGGTGTTGTAAATACCCTTGAGGTTCAACTGTATGCTGAGGTGCTTGTCAAAGAATTGCGGATTCAAGTTGATAGCACCTGTGAAGCGTTCCATGTTAGATGTCTTCACAATACCATTCTCATTGGTGTAGCCCACCGACACACGGTAAGGCAAATTAGCCACCGCACCCGACACGTTGATGTTGTGGTCGGTGCTAACCGATGTGCGTAGTACTTCCTTCTGCCAATTAGTGTCGCTTGTTCCAAGAGCCTTAGCTTGCATGCTTTGCTCGCCAAATTTGGAGGTAACAAACTTTTTGAAGTCGTTTGCCGACATCACGTCCACCTCCTTGGCGTGGGTGCTCACCTTCACAGAACCGCTGTAGCCTACCTGAATACCACCAGCTTTTCCTTTCTTGGTGGTGATAAGAATTACACCATTCGATGCGCGCGAACCATAGATAGCTGTCGCTGACGCATCTTTCAACACTGTCATGGTAGCGATGTCATCGGGGTGAACGGTGCTCAGGGGGTTGGCCATACCGTTGATGCCGCCATCGTCTACGGGTACACCATCGATTACCACTAATGGGTTATTGGATGCCGACATAGACGAACCGCCACGAATACGTATCGTTGCACCAGCACCTGGTGCGCCACCGTCAGTGATAACGCTCACACCAGCAGCCTTACCTACCAACATATCGGTGGCAGAGGTAACGGCTCCTTTTACCATTTTCTCTGCATTCAGGGCAGTAACGCTACCAGTCAAGTCGTTTTTCTTCACCCGTCCGTAGCCAATCACCACCACTTCGTTGATCGACTCACCTTTGGCTTCTTTCAGAGTAATAGTCATCTTGGCGGTTGCTGGTGCCTCAAAGACATCGTAACCAATATAACTAACAGAGATCATGTCGCCCGTGTTGGCGTTGATGGTGAAGTTTCCATCAAAGTCTGTCACCGCACCACCCGTTTGTCCCACTACTCTAATAGTGGCGCCAATAATGGGTTCGCCGGTTTCATCCTTCACATGGCCTTTCACGGCAATTTGTTGCGCGAAGGCACTGACTGATAATACCAACACACATAACAGCGTTAGCATTCTCAGCGGCAATGTAAAATTTACCTGCTTCATCTTTCTTGTTTTTAGTTAATATAAATATAATAAATTTAAAGTGCATCGCTTAGGTCGTGTTCCCTGATGTTCATGGCCTGTCTTGACTCATGCGTTTGTGCCTTTCACATGAAGGCCAGGGAAATGTTATGAGGAGACTTGATGTTTCTCTTATCTGTCTGGTTAGTAGCTCCTCTCTGCGTGCAAAGTTAGTATTGTTTAACCTTTAACATACGATTTTTCCTATAAATTCGTTGTTTTTGTAGTGCAAACGTTTGCACGAAAGATTTGGTTAGAAATCAATGACTTGCTTTCCTGCATTCTCAGGTTTTGCATACATTTGTATCACTAATAACAACCTAAATGGATATTTTGTCACCGCTCACAATGAAAGACATTGCAAAAGAACTGGGTGTTTCTATTGCAACGGTCTCGCGTGCGTTGAAAGACAACCCGAGCATCAGCAAAGAACAACGGGAAAAGATACAGGCCTACGCGCGCGAACATAATTTTTATCCCAACGTCATCGCCGAGTCGCTGCGTAACAGCAAGGTGAAACCGCTGAGAGTCATTGGCGTCATCGTTCCCCAACTGTCACATTTCTACTTCTCCAGCATCCTCTCCGGCATCGAGGAGGAGGCCAGTGCCCGCGGCTATCGCATCATGGTGGCACAGAGCAACGAGAAGTACGATCGTGAAGTGCGCATCTGCCAGGATTACTTTGAGAACAAAGTGTGCGGCGTCATCGTCTCACAGGCCAAGGATACCGTACGCTATGAGCATTTCCAGAAACTGATAAACCACGGCATGCCACTTGTGTTTTACGACCGTATTTGTACGGGCGTGGAATGTAGTCGGGTGGTGGTGGATGACTACATGGGTGCCTTCAACGCAGTCACGCACCTCATACAGACCGGCTGCCGGCGCATTGCTTACTACGGCACACTGATGACTATGGAGATTTCCAAGAACCGTTACAACGGCTACCGCGATGCCATCACCAAGTACGGACTGAAGGCTGACGACCGTTTTTTTCGTATCTGCGACAACCGAGCCGATGCTGAGCTAATCACCCCTGAACTGCTGAGCCAGGAAGAAGCCCCCGATGCTTTCTTCGCCGTGAACGATGACACGGCAGTGGGCATTCTCTACGCTGCCAAGCGCATGGGGTATCGGGTACCCGAGGATATCTCCATCTGTGGTTTTACCAATGGCGACCGTGCCAAGGCCTGCGACCCCATGCTCACCACCGTAGAGCAACGTGGCGTGCGTGTAGGTGAAGAAGCGGCTAACATCCTCATTTCCCGTGTGGAGGGTTTCATCCCACCCGACAAGATTGAAAAGAGAATCGTCAGAACAAAACTCATCATTAGGGGAACAACGAGGTAAGATATAGTTTTAGTTGACAAGTTGACAAGTTGACGAGTTAACAAGGCAATAGAGTGTATAGTTGACAAGTTGACAAGTTGACGAGTTAACAAGGCAATAGAGTGTATAGTTGACAAGTTGACAAGTTGACGAGTTAACAAGGCAATAGAGTGTATAGTTGACGAGTTGACAAGTTAACAAGTTGAAAAGTTAATGCTTAACGAAAGCGAATCTCAACAATATATTACTTGATAAGTTATCAACTGTCGACTAAACAACTATCAACTTGTAAACTCGTAAACTAATTACTCGTAAACTAATAAAGCTATCAACTTGTAAACTCGTAAACTAATAACTCGTAAACTAAAAAAACTATATGAATGAATTAAAAAAGAAGCCTGACATGAGCTTCTGGAATCTTTGGAATTTAAGTTTCGGATTTTTCGGTGTACAGATTGCGTACGCTTTGCAGAGTGCAAACATCTCACGCATCTTCGCCACGTTGGGCGCAGACCCGCACAACTTGAGTTATTTCTGGATTCTGCCACCCTTGATGGGCATTGTGGTGCAACCCATTATCGGTACACTTTCAGATCGAACATGGACACGATACGGGCGTCGCATCCCCTACTTGTTCATCGGAGCGGCGCTGGCAGTACTGGTCATGTGCCTGTTACCCCACTCCGGCTCGTTTGGTATGACGGCATCGGTAGCCATGATTTTCGGACTTGTCATGCTCATGTTCCTCGACACCTCTATCAACATGGCCATGCAACCGTTTAAGATGCTCGTGGGCGACATGGTGAACGAACGACAGAAAGCCAAGGCCTATTCCATCCAAAGCTTGCTGTGCAATGCTGGTTCGTTAGTAGGTTATCTGTTTCCTTTCTTCTTCGCGCTGTTGGGCATCGCCAACACGGCACCCAAAGGTGTAATCCCCGACTCGGTGATTTACAGCTTTATCGTGGGTGCGGGCATCCTCATTCTCTGCGTCAACTACACCATCTCCAAGGTACGGGAGTGGCCACCGCAGGAGTACGAGCAGTACAATGGTAGTCTGAAGTCTGACACGGAGAAGAAAGAAAACTGGATCAGCCTACTCAAGCATGCACCCTCCACTTTCTGGAAGGTAGGCATCGTGCAGTTTTTCAGTTGGATAGCCTTCATGTACATGTGGACCTATACGCACGGCACCGTAGCCGCCAACGTGTGGGGCACCACCGACATGGCCAGCGAGGGAGCACAAGAGGCTGGCAACTGGGTGGGCGTATTGTTCGCCGTGCAGGCCATCGGCTCCGTGATATGGGCACCGCTGCTCCCCAAACTCGGTAGTAGGAAAACCGCCTACGCCCTTAGTCTGGCATTGGGCGCCATCGGCTTTGCAGCCTGTACCGTGGTACACGACCAGTATTTGTTGTTCATTCCGTTCCTTCTCATAGGCTGTGCGTGGGCCGCCATCCTGGCCATGCCGTTCACCTTTGTCACCAATGCCTTGCAAGGTTATGGCCACATGGGTGCTTATCTCGGCTTGTTCAATGGCACCATCTGCATTCCGCAAATCATAGCTGCGTTAATAGGAGGCACACTCCTCAGTCTTGTAGGCTCGGTACAGAGCCACATGATGTTCATTGCGGGCATTTCCTTGTTACTGGGTGCCGCCGCTGTATGGCTGATTAAGGATGTCAAGGACTGACATCAGTTAGGAAGCAGGTGTTGCAGAAGTAGCTGTTAGCAGTTAGCGCTCGGCCACAGCGGTCACGACCGCCTTCGGGAACAAATTGTTGTAGCATGTTCACATCCTCTATGAGGAATACTATTTTTCTCCTTACACATGGGCGTTAGACACCACAAACCGGCGCTGAATAAGTGTGAAAAATATGGACATACGCCCTCAATACTCGCGTATTTGCAAGCAACCGACTGGTTGACTGCAAATATGCGAATTTTTTATATTACTCATTATCAAAACTTTACATATAACAGACTTTGCCGGTCGGCAGCAAAAGCCATGCTATTGACTGGCAAAAGCATTGGGTTTGCATGATAACCACCGTCACTTTTCTCTTCAAAAACATTGCTCTGTGCAACCAAACTCCATGCTTTTGGCCCGACAAGGCATGAAAACTGTCTTTTCCTAAAATCGCTTGACAGTTTTTAGTTGTTTATTCTATATTTCTTGTCAATATTTTTTTTATTGTACTATTTAACTTGCCAATCTCCATTTTCGAGGCTTATAAGCACATCCTTTGGCTGAGAAAAGAAACA